>CAMAIG010000020.1 GCA_945835085.1 uncultured Ruminococcus sp.
TCCTCCTTTTAATTTTTAATTAATTGAACCATCAGGGCGGGGAATTAGCGAAAAACAATTTTGAAAACAATTTGTGCCAAAAATGCAATTTTCTGAAAATACTGCTTTTTCAATACCAAAATCGCCTATAAATCCATTGTTGCCAATGGACGCGCAAAGTGGTGCTGTTACTTCTTTTGTAATAGGGCAATATGCTACGCCACTTCCACCTATAGATGTACATTTAGGCAAATCCAGCTTTGAAAAATAGCTGTAATACAAACCGCTATTCGCTATTTCGGTGACCTCGGAAAAATCAAATTTTTTTAGATTGTAACAATAGACAAACGTCTGACTTGGTATGATTGTAGGCGGAATTGCAATTTCTACTTTTCGCAAAACATAACAATTATGAAAACCGTGATCTCGTGGTAATCCGCCTTTTCCACCAAGTTTTACATAATGCAGGCGGGATTGACGATAAAATGCTCGTTGTGTATGATCTGTGCCTCCGCTGATACTATCATTATTGACAACGATTTCTCTACCGAGTTTGGCAATTAAAACCTTTGACTCGGGGTTCCCAGTTGGTGTAATCCGTTGTAAAAAACAGCTACCCGCTGAGGCTACGATCTTCACGATATACTGACCGATAGCAGTATAAGTATGTATAGTATCACTTTGTGACCATGATGTACCACCGTTTTCAGACCCAAGCCATGACTGTATTGTTCCGTCGCCCCAATCAATAGTTAACGAATCATAGCCGGTACCGGCGTCAACAGGGCGAGATAGTGCAAATCCTAAATTGGTGCTTGAAACATCTACTATATCTACCAACAGATAAATTTCATAGTCGCCCGGTTCCGGCACTGGCAGCCAATCTTCCGGCGGCGTCCAATCCTCGTCACCTCCTCCCGAACCGGATTGAAAAAGCTCATTTATCGCCCCGGCAAGATCCTGCGCTTTGGTAAGCAGGGGAGTGTCCGGGGAAAGTATGACCTTAGGAGCATTAAGGCGTATTACGTCCTGACCGGAAACCTCAGCGCCTATATCTCCGGTATCTTCGTCTGTATATCCATCAAAATAGCCGGATTCCTTTTTGGTTTTCAATTATATCCCTCCGATCATGCATTATGATTAACAAAAACCGTTACCTTTTCGCCCTTGCTTTGCTTTTTATCAAGCCGGCGATCCATTTCGGATTTATATGCCCATTCATCCTCGGTGATCGTATTCCTGCCGACCGAGCCGAAAATTCCCGAAGCGCACGGCTTTATAGTAATACTATTGCAAAGGTAATAGCCTTCCGGCTGATGTTCTCCGATGAAATCAAACTCTGTGCCTACGGGTACATATCCGGGGAGCAGACACATAGTGCATTTCCACATAACGTACTTATAGCCGTCAAAGCGTCCATACGCTGCACCTGCCGCTTCTTCCGATGCGTAATCGGTGTCTATGGTAAGACATTGTTCAGCTCCGCCGCCGCTTATGTATGTTTCGCTGCCATCGGACATTATTACGGATCTGTATTCGACAAGCCCACATCGCAGCGGAGCAGCGTAAGAATTCACATTTGTTATTGCGTATGATATTTCCGGTTTTTGAAAAAGCAGATTATTTTCCATGCCGATACGCCAATATCCGCACCATGCTTTGGACAGATCTTCGAGTATCTCCCGTCCGGAGCGTCCATGTATTTTATCACGGCTAAGGTACGGTGTAAGGTATGCCCCGTCAATAGGTACAGCTTCGCTGAATCCGCATTTGCCTGCTATGTACAAGAGTGCTTCGGAGAGCTTGACAAGGCCGTTATCATCATAACCCAGAGAATCATCATTAATAACGGTGTCCGCTTTGACCATTCCGTCAACACAGCTGAAGGTGCAGGTGTTGTTGTCGTTGACAGTTCTTGAAGATACATAGTACGCAGGAAAAGAAAATTCGCTTGCACCGCCTGTTCCCTTTAGGATCACTTCTGCCCTTTTTGGGATCGATTCCGCATAGCTTGCCGGGAATACAGTTACGCTTAACGTTCCTGTCATTACTCCGGAAATTCCTATGCCGTCAAGCTGCTCGCTTACGGTTACATCTCCGAAATATTTTATCGGAACGCCGCCAATGGTAAGCGACCATTCAAAGAGAGCCCGACACCGCCGTAACAGCTGATGTCAGGCTTATTTTCATATTCCACAGATCGCCGTCATCCGTTTCTGCGGCTATGCTTCCGCCTATCTCTTCCGGACGCTCAAACGAAGCCGTTGTTGTGCCGTCTTCCGAATCACTCAATAGGTCGGTGAATTTAACGGGAATAACGTCGTGGTCAAGCGCCTTTGCAAGAGCAGACGCAGCAGTTTCAGGCAGTTCATTCAGATTTACCGACAATTCGTAACGGTAGCCGCTTCTGGGGGCATATTCCGCTCCGTCATAATTGGTGAATGAGTGGGGGACAATATCTCTGCGTATGCAGGAGTAGCTTTCAGCTTCCACCCACTCGGAAAAATCAACTCCGCCGATGATAAGATTTATCGTACTCATTTTATAACGCTTCCTCCCGTTACTCTTGATTTATTGTTTGCGTAATTTATGACGTATTCTGCAATGATCTTGCCGTCAAGTGTGAGGTACAAAGGCTGATTCTTTGATTCGTCCGTTTTATCGGTCTTGCCGCTCTTGCTTTCACTTGCGGTCTGTGATGTTTTCACGCCGCCGGAAACAGCAGCAGGCGCAGCTGAGCTTTCAGTCTCCACAGTAGTTTTTATAACAGCCGCAGCGTCTGCATTCTCTAAAAGTTTGCTTACGGCGGCGTAAATATCCGAGCTGCGGTCGTTCAGCTCCTTGGTGAAAGCATCAACGTAATCATCGGCATTGCTTACGGCAGCCGATGCGCTGTCTATGCTGTCACCAACGCTGTCAAAAATACCGTCAAAATAGTCTGTAATGTCGCTTATGACTGTTTCCTTGGACGTATCAAGACCTTCAACAAAGCCTGCGGCAGATTCAAGCCCGATCCCCTTTATTTCTTCGGGAAGTCCGCCGAACAGCTTTCTTACATCGGATACGAAATCATCATTTACTTTCTGAAGCTCACCGCTGTAAAGCTCCTGCGAACGGTCGTCAATAAGTTTGGAAACCTCATTGTAGGTATCATTTATCTCGTTAAATTCCTTATCGCCCATAGCAAGGAGATTCTTGCTGTACACAAGACCGTCCTTCATATCCATGTTCATTATCTCATTAAGCAGATCTGTGTTAAGGTTACGGTCTTTCAGCTTCTGAATAGATTTCGTAAATTCATCTACCTGCTTTTTGTATTCCTTGATGTTGGATATGGAATAAATTATCTTGTCGTCGGTTTCTTCCTTTTGGAAGATGTCAAGACCGGATTTAAGACGGCTTGCATATGATTCCTGCTGCTTTAAAATGTCGTTGTACTTTGACTGATAAGTCTTTGCAAGCTCGTTAAGAGATGATTTGAGTGCGGAAATTGATTCCTTCTGCGACTTCGTCAGCTGTTTAAGTGCTGCTTTATCTGCTTTTTCTTTGGCTTTGAGTGCCTCTTTGTCTGCCTCTTCCTGAGCTTTAAGAGCAGCTTTGTTCTGCTTTTCCCGGTAAGTATTTATCTCATTGTAATACTTGTTATACGCCGAAAGACCCTTTGCATGATAGCTTTCAAGCAGCTCACCCAGCTTGGTGTAATACTCCTCTTCGGATATTTCACCGTATATCTGCTGCATATTAAGTTCTTCGTATGCAGCCTTGAATTCATCGGAGATCTTGTTTTCAAGCTCTGCATTTTTGGCGTTCAGCCTTGTAAGAGCGTCTGCTTCTTTTTCAGCCTGTCTGCCCTTTTGCTCATAATACCGAGCCATGGACGATGCATAGCTGTCTTCCGTCTGTTTGGGTTCTCTGCGTCCGCTGCTGCTGCCTCCGCCCATGCTGTGTCCGCCGCTTGAACCGCTTTTTGTGGATTCTCCATATGCGATTTCAGTAGCTAATTCAAAAACGTTCATCATTCCGGCAGTCATGAGTTCGCTGATCCTGTTACCTATTTCGGTCAGCCTTTCGGTACAGTTATCAACAGCGTCATTATATGCCGCAACACAGTCGTCGACCCATTTGGTGGCTGTTTCTTCAAAATCAAAATTCTCCAGTCCGTCAGTAACGCTTTCCATCAGCCGGATAGGAAGATCAATAAATGCAGTAAGCGCACAATCAACAAGTGCTTCACCCAGACTCCAAATAATTTTCGGCACAGCCTCTATCAGCTTCGGTATGGAATCAATAAGTCCGTCTGCAACCCCTATTATCAGCTTTTCCGCCGAATCAAGCAGCAGGTCAATATTGTCAAGAAGTCCCTGAGCAATTGCAAGAACAGCGCCCACAGCTGCCGGGATAAGCTCATCCGCACTTTCTCCAAGCCCGGAAGCCAGCTCTGATATGAGCTGTACCGCCGCATCAACAAGCAGCGAAGCGTTTTCAATCAGCGCGTTTGCAATAAGAATGACCGCATCCACAGCCGCAGGAATAAGCTCCGGCAGCATTTCCAGAATGGCGTTCAGCACTTGTGAAAACAGGTCTGCCGCCGTCTGTATTATGGTCGGCAGCATCGCCGCTACTGCATCAAGCAGAGCATTTACGGCGGTCGGAAGTGCAGAAATTATATTTTCGATAACGGGTGTAACGTTGTCAACAACATTGTTAAAGGATTCTGCTACATTCTGACAAAGCTGCTCTATGTTTGCGTCCGCATCGCCCAGACCCGTCACCAGATTGCTTATTGAGCCCTTGAGAGTGTCAATAGAGCCTGTGATAGTGTGTTCAGCCTCCGCAGCAGTCGTTTCTGCAATATCCATGCTCTCCTGGATAACGTGTATAGCCGAAACAACGTCCGCATAGGAATCAATATCATATTCAATGCCCGAAATAGCCTCTGCATCAGCAAGCAGACGCTCCATTTCTTCCTTGGTGCCGCCGTAGCCGAGCTTAAGGTTGTCGAGCATTGTATAGTTTTGCTTTGCAAAGCCCTGATACGCATTCTGTATTGATTCAATGTCCGTACCCATTTTGTTGGCGTTGTCGGACATATCCGTAACAGCCATATCCGCATATTCGGCGGCTTTTTGGGTATCACCGCCGAGGGAAGAAATGAGGCTTGCGGAGAAGCCGGTGACGGTTTTCATGTACTCGTTTGCTGACATACCTGCCGTCTTGTATGCGTTTGCGGCATACTGCTGCACCGTTTCGGAGGAATTCTTAAACAGAGTGTCAACGCCGCCCACAAGCTGCTCATAATCGGCGTATGAAGAAACGATTTCCTTGCCGAGCTTTACAGCTGCCGCACCTGCCGCAGCGATAGAAGCAGCCATAGCGGCACCTGTTGCCTTAGCCGCCGAGGTAAGACCCTTGAATTCACCTTTTAGCTGATCTGAATCCCCCGTGATCTTTACCCTTACTTCTCCGTCCTCAGCCATTCACATCACCTCCATGCTTCGCAAGCCGCTGTACCTCAGCATATCTCTGCTTAATGTGTTCACGGTATGCCGTGTTTCTGTCGGCGAGAGAAGCAAAACGCCGTATCTTGTGTTCCTTAAGCGCAAACAGCTCCTGCAGCTTTTTAATGCGAGCCTTTTCGTCCTTGTTTTTTATCTTTGAAACGTCCGTACAGCGGTATTGCATTATCTTTACGAACTCCGTTTCTTCGGTAAGCCCGAGGAACAGACTGCGGAACGTCCACCAATGCAGTTCCGCCGTAAGCAGATCTATGCCGTACTGCTGCAGAAAAGCCGCATAAATATATTCGCTGTCATACGCAAGGTCGTAGCACCGCTTGCGCTTTTTACCCTCCGAGCCTCCGCTTTCCGCCTCCTTGCCGCAGCGAAAATACCACATAAGGCGGCTGACGATCTCCGAAGTGTGTGTGGAAACGTCAGGCTTGTCAATAAAAAGAGCCGATATTGTTTCCGAAAGGATACTTGAAAAAGTGTTTCTGTCGGAAATATCGGCTTCGTTTATTCGTATCTCAAAATCCGCCATAATGCGGAAGTCCGTGTTAATTCTGTACGGTTTTTCGCTTATGACAAGGAAACGGGGAGGCTCCTGCGTAAATACGCTCATTTTCTTTTCCTTTTTTTGTTGTAGTAGGGGTTGTTTTTAGGCGTTCTCTGCCTTGTAAACGCCGTGATGCCGTTGGAAATATAGGTCAGCAGGTCAATGTAGTCGTAAATGTTCTTTACTCTGCCTCTGAATATCCTTTCATCTGCACCTTCTCCGAGAAGCCTGTCGACAAACCCTGCGCATTTTTCACACAGAACTTCAACGTCCTTTTCATCGGTTACGGCTTTTCCGCTTTCCGCAAGCTCCTGTCCGACCTCTTTAACTGCCTTCATAAGGTCGCTTGTGGCAGGAATATTGTATATCTCTCCGCATATTTCAAGCCGTATATACTGATCTCTGAAATTAAAACCCATAGTAATTTCCTCCCATAAACAAAGCCGCCCCGAAGAGCATCTCGGAACGGCTTGTTATCATATTTTATCGCGCTTAGGACTTTGTAACGACAACGGTGTATTCGCTGCTTTCCGTGTCGTTTATTACCTTGATCTTTACGGTATTTTCACCGCTTGACCATGTGGCAGCAGCACCGTTTTCAACAACCGTTTCACCAACCTTAATTGAAATAACGGCATTGTCAGCCGCAGCCGTTACGGTGATAACATCGGATTCGTTTGTGGTTGCGGCTGTGTAAGACTTAACGCTTCCGCTGAATTCGGGGCTGAGTTCAAGTGCTCCTATGGCAATAGAGGAAAGCTCGGCGCTTACTCCCCACACGAATTCGGTAGGCGCAGAACCCGACTTGGAAAGCTCAATGTCAATTGTGGCATTTTCACCGCCGTTTCCGCCGCCGTCCTTGTTTACGGCTACGGAAGCCTTGCCCTTTTCGCCCTCGCCCGTGAGCATATTGAAGTAAACGTAATTGACGATAGCCTTCTGACCCGTTGCGTACTTCATAGCGTGGCTGAGCAGCTTGTCCTGCGCTTCATCGCCCTTGTACATATCGCCCGAAATGCCGAAGGTTCTCTGTGTTCCCGTCTTAGTCGTGGACTTTCCGGCACGAAGATAGTTTTTCTCTGAGGTTTCGGAGTTAAGGGAAGGGTCAACGCCTTCAATGCCCATCTGCAATACCGCATAATCTTCCACAGCTGCGTCCTGCGCTTCGGAAACGTCAATTGCAAGCACCATATCGTCAGCCATAACAAAGCCTGCAAAGTCAGCGCTTGGGGTAATGCCTTTCATAAGTTCAGAAAGTTTCATATGTTCTTTTTCTCCTTTTCATTGTAATAATATTCCACGGACAGTATGCAGGAATAGACCCACTCACCGCCCGATTCGCTGTAAGCCTTGGGAGCCGGGGGAGTGCCGACCTCTATACGCCGTATCTCCCAGCCGTTTCCCTTGTGCCGCCGCACCTTTTCAAGTACGCCGCATATCTCGTTTATATCATCGGAAAGCTGCATCTGATTTTTGCTTTTGGCAAGTACAAGCAGGCGCATTATGTTCACGCCGCTGCCGTCAAGATACCGCTTTTTGTTTGTTCCTCCGGCAAACTGTACCGCACAGTCAACAGCAGGGGAGAGCCGCCCTATGCTGTCTATCCCTGCAAGCTCCGATACCGCATTGATTATTTCCGTCTGTACCGTCATTTTTTCAACCCTTTCATAAAACCTTTTGTGTAAGCAGTTTGCCACTCGTCATAGTGTACGTCCTTCGCCTTGTGGAACCACATCATCTGAGCGTTAGGGTTAGGATCCTTGCTTGCGCTTTCAAGATAATACTGATTCTTGGCATAAGGTGTTACCCACGCAAGCTCGCCGTCCTCGGGGCTTGAATGTATAAGGCTGCTGTCGATAAGCGTTCCTTGATCCTGCTTGCAGTAAAAATTACTGTCCATAAGTGCCTGCTGCGACATGGCAAATACACCAAAAGCGTTTGCAGCATCAATATCGGCACCCGAGGGCAGGTCCGCTTCAACGGTTACGTCAACGTTAAATTTCATGCAAGCCCCACCTCATAATGATGTATTCGGTCAGCGTCCGCATAAAGGGCGTCTATGACCTTGACGGTAAAAGTCCGTCCCCCGAATACCACCTGCTGAACTTCAACGGTTTTTCCACCCGCTTTATCCCCCGTAAGAGCAAATACAACACCCCTCGGAGCGCTGTTGCGGCAGTCATAGATAAGTGTCGCCGAAAGCTGTATAACTGTACCGGAGGTGTCTGTAACGCTCTTTGACGCAGGCTCGATACGGACGTTTTTAAGGCTTGCCGTGTCACATTCGGCAGCGTTGCCCCACTTATCGGCGTTGTACCGAGTGATAAGCTCCGCCGAATGTACAAGCAGCATTTTAGGGATAGGCGGTATCATAAAGCACCGCCCCCTCTGTAAAGCAGACCCACGGCTTCAAGATATGCAAGCATAGTCGGGGCGGCGATCTGTTTTGCGGTCGCTCCGCCCGATGAGCCGCCAGACATACTGAATTTGCCGATAGAAAAACTTGCTATACCGCCCGAATTAAGCCATTCAAGGCCGCCGTTTGCGTTTATGTACTCAGCCTGTGCGCATACGGCCTTCTTGATATTTTCCTGCATAAAATTCGGCAGCTTGGAAATATCGTCAAGGCGGTAAAGTGTATGCTGCTGTACTATATCGAAGGAACGCTCCAGAAGAACGTCAAGGGCATCGTAAACCTCGGCACCCTTGTAAACGTCCGTATAGTAAGCAGCGTCAACCGGCGCACTCATAGGCTTACTCCTTTGTTACGGTTACGGTATATGTCTTGCTGTAATTGCCGTTTGTTACCTTGATCTCAACAGCATTATCGCCCGAATTCCATGTTGCCGCAGAGCCGTTTTCAACGGTGCTGCCATTTACTGTGATAGCAACAGTTGCACCCTCAGCGGCAGCAGTTGCCGTGATAGTGTTGGTAGCGTTTGCAGTAGTAGCCTTGTAAGATACCGTTGCAGCGTCAAATGTGGGGTCAAGGCTAAGACTGCCGATAGTCAGCGCCGAAAGGGTAGTGTCATATACAGCGCCGCCTGCAGGAGCAAGAGCCGCAAACGCCTCGGGCTTAACGCAAAGGTAAGCAATGAGCATAGTTGCCTTGATAGCAACCATATCCTGTTCCGCAAGGGAAAGGGGCTTTCCGTCCTCGTCAAGTGTGCCCTGGAGCGTTGCTTCCTTGAGTATCTCATAAGAGATCTCTCCGTGTGTGCCTACAAGAGAATACTTCCATTCACCTGCGATAATTTCTGCCTGATCGTCCTTCCATGCACCGTTGCGCACAAACTCGATAGGCTGACCGTACAGCTCGTTCTGGTTGGTGTCCTGCACGAATACGGGCGCACCGTTTGCGTCACGGAGCTTGCGCAGACGATTCTTTACGCCTATCTTTGCAGTAAAGCCGTCAACGTCATAGCCTTCCTCTTCCACCTTTGCCATAACGTCCGAAGCCGCAATGTCAAAGTTTACACTATCTGCTGTAATAACAGCACCGCTCTCACGGACAGCACCCATAAGGGAAGTTGAAAACGGGCTGTTATATCCGAACAGAGCCGCAGAATCGAAGGCAGTATAGAATGCCTCCGCAATGCTGTCCTGCAGTTCGGTAAATACGTCGATAGTGGCAAAATCCAGCTTTTCCTTTGTAACGGGAACAATGACCGCCAGCTTTTTGGTGACAAGCTCGGGATATATCCACTTTGCGCCGGAAGTGCTTATGCGCTGACCCTCGCCGACCCAGTAAGCACCGGGACCCGACACCATAACGGGAACCTTTTTCTTTTCCGAGTTCATAGGCTCCAGACGGGAAAGTCTGATAACGCTTGAACCTCTTGCCACCTTCTTGATGATCTCGTTTGCCTGTTCTGTGGGTACAAAACCCTGCAGCTGATCCTTAAGATACATAAATTATTCCTCCTTATTTTCTCTTTACCTGATTTTCTTTCATAACGTCGATAAAACTTGACTTGCTGCCGGAGCTGTCGGAAATGACCTGAGTTTTTGCGCCGGTGGTAATGCCCCTTGCTATCTGCTGTACGCCGTTATCCTTGCCGCCGCTGAAAACGGGGTATTTTTCGATAACCTTTTCCACAGCCTTGTCAATGGTTGTGTTGTCGTCAACGTACTTTGCGGCAAGAGCCATTACATCGTCCACATACTGAGGTGCAACACCCCTTGAAAGGCAGGAAACCTTGATTTCAAGTGCCTCTTTATCCTTTTCGGCAGCTTCCTTTGCGCTGTTGGCTGCGGCAAGGTCGTCGGCGGCTTTCTGCTCAGCCGTTTTCTGTGAATCCTTCCACTCTCTGTATGCTTTCAGCTCTTCCTTGGACGGCATATCCTTTTTAGCACGGTCAAGCCTCTGCTTGACAATGTCGTCAAGCTCCTTCTGCGTAAATGTTTTTTCCGCCTGCGCAGGTTCGGGCGTAGATACAGCGTTCACGGTGTTACCCGTGCCGCCCTTTGGATCACCTCCGCTGTTTTCAGCCTGTTCGGTTTCGGTTACGGTTGTGTTTGTTTCTTCTGCCATTGAAAATTCCTCCTTTTAGGTCGGGTAGACCGTTATTCCGTGCGGATTTTAACGCCGTTCAGCACGTTTCGGGCATAAAAAATGCGCCTTGCAGTTGACTGCAAAACGCTTGGGAAACTATATTTTAAAGATGTCGATTCCGAGGGGTTAACTTGCTGTCAACTTGCCGGAATTCCCGACTTGTTCGGCATTTCCGAATAAGTAAGCCGTTTTTTTACTTGCCTGTAACTTGCGGTTATCTCTTGAAATCAACAAGATTTTCACAAGATAGCAATTGCAGTTGATGTATC
>CAMAIG010000021.1 GCA_945835085.1 uncultured Ruminococcus sp.
AACGTTATATGTAAAGCTGTCGTAATTATCTATCATTATTATCATATATATCAATCCTTTCACATCTGAGCCGCAGCGGTAACAGCATTGATAACAGCCGCAGCCTTTCGCTTAGTTTCCTCATATTCGCATTCGGGAACGCTGTCGTAAACAATGCCCGCACCTGCCTGAATGTAAGCCTTGGAGTTTCTGAAAAGCACCGTCCTTATGGCAATGCAGGTGTCGATATCGCCGTTCCAAGCCATATAACCCACCGTGCCGCCGTAAAGACCACGCTTAACGTTTTCCAGCTCGTCGATTATCTGCATAGCCTTCACCTTGGGAGCACCTGAAAGGGTGCCTGCGGGAAGAACGGACATGAGCGCATCAACAGCAGTCTTGCCCTCCTCAAGCTCGCCCTCCACATCGGAAACCAGGTGCATTACCTTGGAGTATCTTTCCACTCTCATAAACTCTGCAACCTTGACGGTTCCGGGCTTGGAAACCCTGCCCACATCATTTCTGCCCAGGTCAACGAGCATGGTGTGTTCGGCTCTTTCCTTAGGGTCATGCAGAAGCTGCTGCTCAAATTTAATATCCTCCTCAGCAGTAGCTCCTCTGGGATAAGTTCCTGCAATGGGCTTGTTAAGCACCTTGCCGTCGGTAACACTCACCAGCATCTCGGGAGAAGCTCCCGCAATGCAGTATTCCTTGTGGTCGAAGTAGTAAAGATAGGGAGAAGGATTAGTTGAGCGGAGCATTCTGTAAACATCGAAGGGGTCGGGAGGATTTTCCGCCTCAAATCTCTGGGAAATAACTATCTGGCTGATGTCGCCGCCGATGATATGCTCACGGCACTTCTCAACCATTCCGCAGAATTCCTCCTTCGAGTAATTTGACTTAACGTTTATCCCAGCGGGAGAAAGGTTCTTGGGAGAAGGCTCGGGAGTGTATCTTGTCAGGAGCTTGCCCAGCTTTTCTGCACGTTTTTCAAGCTCGCCGTATATCCTCAGGGCAGCAGCGTCAAAGCTTTCACCTGTTTTTTCCGCAGCCTCCTCGATCTCCTCCTTTACCATGTTTAGGATAATAACAGCACGATTTGAGAGATGGTCGTAAGCCACAATTTCGTTGTAGATGAACATATTTGCGTCGGGCATACCCAGATCGTCCTCGGGGACATTCACAAGCTTTTTCTCGTAATATCTCGCCATATCGTAGCCGAAATAACCAATAAGCCCGCCTGTAAGCTTAGGACGGTTGATAAACTTAGGGGACTTGTATTTCTCCATAATGCCCGAAAAGAGCCTTACGGGATCGGAAGCGTCCATTTCGTTTTTTCTGCCGTCGGAATAAATTATCTCAGCCCTTTTGTCCTTGACTCTTATCTCCGCCTTGGGGTCAAGACCGATGAAGGAGTATCTGCCCCAGCGATTTGAGTTATCGACGGACTCCAGGATAAAGCAGTCGTCGAAATTTTCCTTCAGAACAGAGAACATTCTGATAGGAGTGCAGCTGTCGGTGAGCAGCTCGTAGAAAACGGGCACAGTACCGTAGTCCTTAAAGTAATTTCTGATCTCTTCGATTGATGGATAAAGCATAATTTTCTCCTTTCGCAAATAAAAAAGTCCGCCGTTCCCGAG
Organism: uncultured Ruminococcus sp.; assembly: GCA_945835085.1. Taxonomy (GTDB): domain Bacteria; phylum Bacillota; class Clostridia; order Oscillospirales; family Ruminococcaceae; genus Huintestinicola. The sequence continues at coordinate 1,620 of CAMAIG010000021.1, forward strand.
GTCACAAAAAACGTGATCTCAAGGGACGACGGACCTGAGTCCTCCGCGGTGCCACCCTGATTATGCGGTCAAACGCATCACTTGACGGGTACAGAGCAATAAAAAAGCATTACCGTGTATACGATAATGCTGCATGATCCGATATAAAAAATCAAAGTACGCAGCTTTCGCATCAATACCCTTTCCCTTTACGCAGGAAATACGGCTCAGGCTACTGTTAATTCACCCGGCTCCTCACAAACCCATTCACATTATCCGAACATACCGTACTCCCACCAACGACGGCTCTCTGAAATATCGCATATAATGCTACTTACTTTTGCTCACAGGATTTAATTTAGCATATTAAATTGTTGTAATTAAGTATATCACTATGTATCGGACTTGTCAATAGTATATCTCACAAAAATGCATAAATCGTTTTGGCTATTTGCAACAAATTGCATCTGCAAATACGCCCCCGTAAAACGCCGATGGGGCAGCCTGAGCTGCCCCATAAATAAAACATATCAATCATCATCATTGCCGGCAAGCTCTCTGTAAAGCCCGATATAAAGCTTAGCGGAGTTGTCCCAGCTGAAATCATTTTTCATAGTATCGGTAACAAGCTTTTTCCAAGCGTCCTTGTTGTTATAATACTCCACAGCCCTGTTCACAGCATTCAGCATATCATGAGCATTGTAGGTCTTGAAGGTAAAGCCGTTGCCGTTTTCACCGCCTGCATCACGGACGCTGTCCCTGAGCCCGCCCGTTTCACGGACAACAGGCAGAGTACCGTAGCGCATGGAGATCATCTGAGCAAGACCGCAGGGCTCGCTCTGAGAGGGCATAAGGAACATATCGGCACCTGCATAGATCTGCCTTGCAAGGTCGGGCTTGAAGCCGAGATTAACGCTTACCCTGTCGGGACGGCGCCAAGCCATTTCCTTGAAAAAGTCCTCAAATATCTTTTCGCCCGCACCGAGAATGGCGAACTTGCAGCCGAGATTAAGCATATCGTTGAACACATACTTAATAAGATCAATGCCCTTGTGAGAAACGAATCTGGTTATTATACCGATAACAGGATCATCGCCCTCGGCAAGACCGAGATTTTTGAGAAGCGCCTCCTTGCACTTAGCCTTACCGGAAATATCGGCGGCAGTGAAATGAGCAGGCAGCACAGGGTCATGCTCGGGGTCGTAAAGAGAGGTGTCAATACCGTTAAGGAAGCCGCAGAGCTTGTACTGCTTGCCGCTCAGTGCCCTGTCCAGACCATGGGAGTACCATGGGTCAAGGATCTCCCAGGCGTAGCTTGGGGAAACGGTAGTTATCTTGTCCGCAGTTTCAAAAGCGCCCTTCATCATATTGACAGCGCCGTCGTATTCAAGGAGCTTAGCGTGATACATGGGAATGCCCATAATATCGTTCAGCACGTCCATGCCGTATCTTCCCTGATACTGGATATTATGGATAGTGAACACCGTCTTGATATCCTCATATCCGTGCTGGAATTTGTAATAGGTCTGGTAATAAACGGGAACGAGAGCAGTCTGCCAGTCATTGCAGTTGATGACCTGAGGCTTCCAGTCAATGTGCCCGATAAGCTCCATGACCGCCCTTGAAAGGAAAACAAATCTTTCGCAGTCGTCATAGAAGCCGTAAAGACCGTCCCTGGCAAAATAGTATTCGTTGTCGAGCAGATAATATGTCACACCGTTTTCCTTGCCTTCAAAAACGCCGCAGTACTGCTTGCGCCAGCCGACATCAACGGTAAAATTCTTAACAAAGGTAAGCCGTTCTCTCAGCTCCTGCTTAACGCTTTTATAAAGAGGGAGAACGACACGGCAGTCGTGACCTGCCTTGCAAAGAGCAGCAGGAAGAGAGCCTGCAACATCAGCAAGACCACCCGAAGCAGCGTATGGGAGCGCCTCGGAAGCGGTATAAAGTATTCTCATTGCTTCAGATCCTTTCATGAGGATATGGGAGGAAAAGCGTAGAATTTCCTGTAACCGACGTTGAGCACCGCAAAACTGCGATGCTCGGACTGTCGGAAAATAAGTGATCAGATCTCAGCGCCCTTGCCTATGTAGATAGGGTAGTTAGCGGAGCCTGTAAGGATCTTTCCGTCGGTGATGGAAACGATCTTGTCGGTGATAACACAGTCAATAGAGCAGTTTTTGCCGATAACGGTATCCTGCATGATAATGGAGTTCTTAACAACAGAGCCCTTGCCCACCTTAGCGCCTCTGAAAAGGATAGAGTTCTCAACAGTACCCTCAATGATGCAGCCGTCAGCAATAAGGGAATTTGTGACCTTAGCGCCGATAGCGAACTTAGCAGGCGGGTTATCACGGATCTTGGTGTAAACGGGAGCGTTCTCGGGGAAGAGATTTTTCCTGTTCTCGGTGTTAAGGAGAGCCATATTAGCGTCGTAATAGGTCTTGATGGAGCTTATCTTGGAGAAATAGCCGTCGTGCTTGTAGCCCATTATCTTATACTCGCCGCACTTAGCCTGGAGAATGCTCTTGGCAAAGCTGTAAACGCCCTTTGCAGCACCGTCGAGAACCATGCTGAGGAGGAGGTTCTTGGAGATGATGTAGGTGTTGAGGGAGATGTTGCACTCACCGCTCAGCTGAGGATTGATAAGTACGTTGTTTATCCTGCCGGTGTCGTCGATACCGAATACATTTGTGTGAGAAGCGGTTTCAAGGCTCAGATTGCAGGGAGCGTAAACCGCAGTGATATCAGCGCCGCTCTTTATGTGAGCGTTGTAGACTGCATTGTAATCAAGGCTTGTGATAACATCGCAGTCGGACATAATAACATAATCGGCGTCGGAGTGCTTGATGAAATCGGTAATGCCGTAAAGTGCCTCAAGACGGCCTCTGTACATACCGCTTGCCACATTGCTGAAGGGCGGGAGAAGATGCAGACCGCCGTTCTTTCTGGACATATCCCATTCTCTGCCTGAGCCGAGATGGTCAAGGAGTGACTGATAGTTGGACTTAGTAACAACGCCCACCTCGTCAACGCCCGAGTTAGCCATGTTAGAGAGAGTAAAATCAATAAGTCTGTAGCGTCCGCCGAACATAACCGAACCCATAGTTCTCTCACGGGTAAGTTCGGGGACAACGTCTTCGTGCATATTGGCGAAAATAACGCCAAGGATTTTCTTATTTAAGCTCATTTTAAAACAACCTTCCTTCCGAACTTACTTCTTTCTGAGATCGGGAACCATCTGCTTGGGTCCTACTACCTGATCTGCAGCAATGGTGATCTTGTTTCCGATAACAGCAATGCCCCAGTCGTCACGGTTAGCAACAGTTTCGGGACGAGCGCCGACCTTAGCGCCGCTTTCGATAACGCTGTTCTCGCCTACGATAGCGTACTCAACGGTAGCGCCTGACTTAACAACAGAGCCGGGCATGATAATGGAGTCTGTAACAGTAGCGCCCTTTTCGATAGTAACTCCCTCGTAAATAACGGAGAAGTCGATATTACCGTCAATGATGCAGCCCTCAGCGATCATAGAGTTCTCAACATTGGCATTCTCACCCAGATACTGAGGAGGAAGAACGGGATTTCTCGAATACATCTTCCAGTCGGGGTCGTAGAGGTCGATAGGGATATTGGGATTGAGAAGGTCCATATTAGCTTCCCAGAGGGAATCAAGAGTACCAACGTCCTTCCAGTAGCCGTCGAAGGTGTAAGCAACGAGCTTCTGACCTGCCTTCATCATGTTGGGTATGATAGCCTTTCCGAAATCCTTGTCCTCGTCGGGATTGTTCTCGTTGTCAATGAGCTGCTGACGGAGCTTGCTCCAGGTAAAGATGTAGATACCCATAGAAGCGAGAGTGGAGCGGGGATTCTTAGGCTTTTCCTCAAAGTCGATGATGTTGTTATCGTCATCGGTTATCATGATACCGAAGCGGGAAGCCTCCTCCATAGGAACGTCAAGCACCGCAATGGTAGCGTCAGCGTTCTTGTCCTTGTGATACTGGAGCATATCGTTGTAATCCATCTTGTAGATGTGGTCGCCCGAAAGAATTACCACATACTCGGGATTGTATCTGTCAACGAAAGCGATGTTCTGATAGATAGCGTTAGCAGTACCCTTGTACCATTCAGCGCCCAGAGCAGTCTGATAAGGGGGCAGGCAGTGAGCGCCGCCGTACTGCTTGTCAAGGTCCCAGGGCTGACCGTTTCCTATGTAGTCATTGAGCACCAGAGGCTGATACTGAGTGAGAACACCCACCGTATCAATACCCGAGTTTACGCAGTTAGAGAGAGGGAAGTCGATTATCCTGTACTTACCTCCGTAAGGAACAGCCGGCTTAGCCACGTCCTGAGTAAGAGCATACAGACGGCTGCCCTGTCCGCCTGCAAGCAGCATAGCGACACATTCTTTTTTAGTATACATGTTGAAGATCCTTCCTTTCTGAACATTATCGCAGCTATGTGAAATAAAAAGTACAGCTGCGGGAATAGGTTTTGCTTATTTAGCCTTAGGCTTTCTTCCCTGTTTTTTGGGAGCGGGCTTATTCTCGGTAGTCTTTGCCGCAACTTTAGCTGCACCGGCCTTTTTGGGAGCGGCAGCTGACTTTGGCTTAGGTCCCCTTTTCTTGGGAGTATTTTCCTTTACCTCTGCAGGGTCGATGTCGATAATATCGGCAGACTTTTTCTTCCTTGTCTTAGGCGGGATATACCTGAAATACATAGCAGAAAGCCCGGGAATTGTAAGGGAAACAGAATAATCGCAGCCGTGCATTGAATATTCCTTAGCCTTTACCTTGCCGTTGTCCACTTCACCGGAGCCGCCGTATCTCAGGTCGTCGGTGGAGAGTATCTGCTCGTAGGTGCCCTCATAGGGAACGCCTATCTTGTAATCTGTCCTTGTAACGGGAACGAAATTGCAGACAACGATTATCTCGCTTGGCTTTTCGGGGTCTGAGCAGTCAATTCTTCTGAAGGAGATAACGCTCTGAGTGTAGTCATCGGCGCATATCCACTTGAATCCCTCCCAGGAATCGTCATCATGCCAGAGGGGAGGATTGCTCAGATAAAGCTTGTTGATATCCCTGAAGAATTCGTGCATTCTTGAATGGCTGTCATACTGAAGGAGAAGCCAGTCAAGCTCCTTTTCGTAGTTCCATTCGATTATCTGACCCAGCTCGTTGCCCATGAAATTAAGCTTTTTGCCGGGGTGAGCCATCATGTAAGCGATAAAGGTCCTGTCGGAAGCGAATTTGCCCTCCATAGTGGGGCTGCTCATCTTTCCGAAAAGGGAAGCCTTTCCGTGGACCACCTCATCATGGGAGATAGGGAGGATAAAATTCTCGCTGAAAGCATAGAAGAAGGAGAAGGTGAGCTTTCCGTGGCCGCCTGCTCTGAAAATGGGGTCTGTGCGCATATAATCGAGGGTGTCGTTCATCCAGCCCATGTTCCACTTGAAGTTAAATCCAAGACCGCCCATATCCGCAGGCTTAGTTACCATAGGCCATGCAGTGGACTCCTCAGCGATCATAAGAACGTCGGGATTTCTGGAGAATACGGCAGTATTGAGCTTCTGCAAAAATTCGATAGCCTCGTAATTCTCATGGCCGCCGTCCTTGTTGGGACGCCATTCACGCCTGTCGTAATCGAGATAGAGCATGGAAGCCACCGCATCAACACGAAGACCGTCCACATGGAATTTCTCTATCCAGTATATTGCATTGGAGATAAGGAAGGACCTTACCTCGCCCTTGCCGTAGTCAAAAACTCTCGTGCCCCAGGCAGCGTGTTCCTTTTTCAGGGGATCGGAATATTCATAGCAGCAGTCGCCGTCGAATTCAAACAGACCCGAAGCGTCCTTGGGGAAGTGAGCGGGCACCCAGTCAAGGATAACAGCAATGCCGTTCTGATGGAAGATGTCGATCATCTGCATAAACTGAGCGGGAGTGCCGTAGCGTGAAGTAGGAGCGTAGTAGCCTATTACCTGATAGCCCCAGGAACCGTCGTAAGGATATTCGGACAGAGGCATAAGCTCAATGTGGGTATATCCCATTTCTCTGAGATACTGTGACATTTCCTCCGCAAACTTAACATAGTCAAAGGGGGAGCCGTCCTCATACTGACGCCATGAGCCGAGATGAGCCTCGTAGATGTTCATAGGGCTCTTGTAAATATTGAGCTTCTTTTTGTATTCATACCACTTGCTGTCGTTCCACTTGTAGCTGTCGATATCCACATACTTTGTAGCGGTATTCGGACGCAGCTCCATGTGAGCGCCGAAGGGATCGGCCTTGTCAACGATGCTGTAATGGGAGGATTCCACGCTGTACTTGTAGGTAAAATACTCCTCAACATTTTCGATGAATGTTTCCCAGACAGTGGGGTCGTTAAGGCGGTACATGGGATTCTTTTTTCTGTCCCAGTTATTGAAGTCGCCAACGAGAGAAACGGACTTGGCTTTAGGAGCCCAGACTCTGAAATAAACGCCTTCCTTACCGTCACGGACACCCTTGTGAGCGCCGAAGAAATTGAAGGCCTCGTAGTTGTTGCCCTCGTGGAAAACATAAAGAGGAAACTCATATTCCTCGATAGGATTTGTATTTTTGTCGTTCATCATATCAACAGCCTTTCTTTTGCGTTATCTTCCATTAAATATTTTAACAGATAATGTATGAAATTACAATAGAGATTGTAAAAGTTTTACAAATCTCACGGTTTTCAACTGCATTCTTTGTATATTCTGACGTATATTTTGCAGTGCCCATGGAAAAATATATTTACGAAACCGTTTAATGACATTTTCCGATGACATAATGAGGAAGAAATCGCTCCGGCGGCTCGCATAGGGTGCAAATATTCTCTGCTAAATAAGTTAACGGCAGCAGCCCGCCGAATATATCCTAATGGCAGCAGCAGTCTTGTCATCTTTCATAGAGGAAGGAGCGTCATTATCCCTGTCCTCGGCATAGGCAATGAGCTTTTCGGCGAGCTGTTCGCTTGTAAGCCGCTTGTTTTCGAGGAGAGCGGAAATATAAGAGCCGCACTCCTCCCCGATGCCGTCTGTCATCATAATAATTCGGGCGCCCTCTCCCAGAGTAAAGGACTCCGACGTTATCTCAGCCTTTCCGACTATCCCCACGGGAACGGAGCAGTCCGAGAAGACCTCCTCAAAAGCCCCGTCCTCGTCCTCACGGTAAACCACAGTGGGAGCAGCCCCCATCTTAATGATATCGGTCCTGCCCGAAAAGCAGTTAAAGCGCAGCAGATCGACAGTAGTAAAAACCTCGTCGGAGGAAACCGCATTCATCAGCACATTAAGATTTTTCACAGCACTTTCCATACCAATGCCCGAAAGAATGAGCCGTCTTAGGATATTCACCGCCATGCTGCTTTCGGCGGCAGCTCTTCCGCCCCTGCCCATGCCGTCCGCAAGGATAACATAGAAATTCCCCAGACCGTCCTCAAAGGAAATATGGCTGTCCCCGCAGATACCCCCCTCAGCGGAGGAATATTCAATGCGGCAGTCGGGGTAAAATACAGCCCCGCCGCACCATGACGCACGAAGTATGCCCTTTCCTCCCGAGAAGATCACGGGATTATCAAGATCTGTGCCCAGAAGATTACCCAGCTGCTCCGTAATATCCGTAAGCGCCGCCCCCGTAATACTGTCGTCCCCGTCAAGGTACGCCTCAACGAAGGGATTGGAATGGCTGTCAAAGCATATTCTCAGAGAGCGCAGGGAAAAGCCCCCCTCCGAAAAGAAGCGGCAGGCGCATTTTTCCAGCACAGTGTCCTCCCTCAATCCGTCGTTCATATTTTCCGCAATGCATCTTAGCATGGAGCAGGAGGCCTCGGTCTGTTCGGCAGCACCGTCTAAAAGTCGCCGCATATAAGCGCTTCTGCGAGCCTCTTCCTTTCGTATTCCGATCTCTCTGTTATAATCTCTGACAATAGCCGCTTTTTCCGTGCAGCCTTCAAAGCCCGCAGGCAGCTCATTTTTAGCGATCGAACCCTTCTTTTCGCTGATAAGCTGTGCAGAGCGAAAGCAGCTCTCCGCAATACTCTGAGAGCCGCCGCCGCAAGCCGCACTGCAAACTCGCTGCGAGCAAATACTGCCGCAAACATGGCTGCGAACAGCCTCCGCAGGCTGAATGCGGTGCTTGTCCGACACCTCCGAAAGCATCTGAGCTGCATTTTCCGCATCATAAACAATCTCCTCCAGCACACCTGCCGCAAAGCAAAGCCTGTCAGCCCCGCAGCTTTTTTCTTCCTCACGGGCAAATAACCCATTGAGCCTTGACAGATAAAGACTTTCGGGAACAAGGCAGTAAACGGCAGCAGCCGCCCCCATGTCTGCAATAAAAGCAGGAGTTCCCGAGGGCATTCCCGCCGCAGCGGTTATTCCGAAGCAAGCGCATATAAAGGCAATGTTAACGGCAAACTTCCCCTTAGGCATATACGCCCCTGCAATAAGAGCCGCAAAGGCAATTATCGCTCCGCACCTTCCCAGATCGTAATTGCAGAGCAGGAATGCAGCAGCGGAAAGAATACCCATAGCCCCGCCGCCTCTGAAGCCGAATTTCCTTGCAGCGGCACAGCATACAAAGCCCGCAGCAATGCGTCCCGGATTAAGTATCAGAATGCTCCTCATAGATAGAGCCGCAAGCATGATCATGTAGACCGCAGCCGCCGAAGCCTGTCGGAAACCGCTTCTGTCCCCGTCGGATAAGGTCCCGACCCTTGCCGCCCGGGCAGCTTCCGAAAAGCATAAGGTCATAGCCCCGCACATAAACGATCTGATAAGAGCAGCAATAAACAGTACCCAGTCATAATTCCCGCCCCCTGCAGTAACAGCGCAGGCGCAAATAAAATATACCGCCGCCGAAACGGGAGCACGGAGCTTAGGACGTTTTTCCCCGAACACAAACACAAAAACAGTAACGATGATAACAGCAAATATCTCTGTCAGACATTTTTCAAAGCTCCCGCCCGCCGCAGCCGCAATAAGAGCGCCGAAAAGAGCAGCAGCCGCCGCCTGAGGAGGGAGAGCCGCCGCAAGAGAAACCCCGAAGGGCGACATCACCCCGCCAATACGCACATCGGTCATGAGAAAAGCTGCCCCGGCGGATAAGACAAGGGGCAGAACTGCCGCATTTTTCTTTTTTAACGGCGAAAAAATTTCGTTGTTTGTCATTTTTATCTTCCTTTCTTTTTCTGACGGTAATACCGCTGTCGATTGCTGTAAAATTCCGGAGCAGC
>CAMAIG010000022.1 GCA_945835085.1 uncultured Ruminococcus sp.
GCTTTCAAAGATATCTATTCTCTGACACTCGCTCTGACCGCTGTACAGCTGCTTTTTTATCCTTATTGACATTTTTGCGTCATTGGAATGGTATTCGCTGAACCAAAGCTCCATTTATACTGCCGCCTTTCTGTTCACTGCTTGATAACCTTTATTTTTTCTATATTCATGTCCTCGGTGCCCGTCATGAAGCAGCCCCGCTTTTTGCTGTAGTCAATGTTTTCGAGTATCTCGGGAGTGAGAAGCTCGCCGGGTGCGATAATGGGTATTCCCGGGGGATAGCACATTACGAACTCGCAGGAAACTCTTCCTGCGCTTTCCATTATGGGAAGCACCTCCTGCTCACCGTAAAATGCCGCTTTCGGGGACATGACAATGGTGGGATTAATATATTCGTGGTCAACTTCTCCCGCACTTTCCGTTCCGAAGCGCCTTTTTATCTCGGACAGCGCCGAAACAAGGCGTTCAATATCCTTCCAGCGGTCACCGGGGGACATGATCGCAAGGACGTTTCCGATATCTCCCAGCTCCATCTGGATATCGTAATGATCTCTCAGACGGTCGTAGACCTCAATTCCCGCAAGACCTATCCCACGGGTGTATATGGAAAGCTTTGTCTTGTCAAAGGCAAAGATATCCCTGCCGTTAACAAGCTCGTCGGAATAAGCGTAGTATCCGCCAATCTTATTGACCTCGCTTCTTGCATATTCCGCAGACTTAATGACCTGCTCGCAAAGAGCCTTGCCCTCGGTGGCATAATACCTTCTTGCGATATCGAGAGAGGACAGCAGCAGATATGAGCCGCTTGTGGTCTGGGTAAGATTAATGATCGCCCTTACATGACCTTCCGTAATATCCGCATTTTTACCCACCAGCAGAAAGCTGCTCTGGGTAAGGGAGCCGCCTGTTTTGTGCATTGACACCGCAGCCATATCCGCTCCTGCCGCCATAGCCGAGATCGGCATATTCTCCCCGAAATAGAGATGTGTGCCGTGAGCCTCGTCAACAAGCACCTTCATGCCGTGAGCATGGGCAGCTTCCGTTATTCTTTTAAGGTCGGAGCAGATGCCGTAATATGTGGGGTTATTGACAAAAACCGCCTTTGCGTCGGGGTTTTCGGTCATAGCTTTTTCAACGTCGTCGGCGCTCATTCCGAGAGGTATGCCCAGCTTGTGATTAACGCCGGGGTTTACATAAACAGGAATAACGCCGCTTATGATAAGGGCGTTGATAGCACTTCTGTGAACATTTCTCGGGATAATTATCTTATCCCCCTCCTTGCACACGGAGAGGATCATTGACTGAACGGAGGAGGTGGTGCCGTTTACCATGAAAAAGCAGTGACCTGCTCCGAATGCCTCTGCCGCAAGCTGCTCTGCTTCTCTTATGACCGAAACGGGGTGGCAGAGATTGTCCAGGGGCTTCATGGAATTTACGTCGAGATTCATGCAGGTCTGCCCGAGGAATTTTGTAAGATGGGGATTTCCCTTGCCGTGCTTATGCCCGGGCACATCAAAGGGAACCACTCTGTTTTCGTTGTATTTTACAAGTGCCTCATAAATAGGCGCTCTTGACTGATCCATTTTCATCACCGGTTAATTACAATTATTTTTTTCCAAGGCTTCCGCTGCCTTCATCTTTGACGAATACTTTGCAGCCGCAACTATCCATACGATAATATTCACTATCGGAACCAGTGCCGTCAGGAATAATAAGGTCACAGCCTCCGTCAGCCCCTCAAACATCATTGCGGGAGCGGGGTGAAGATATGCGGTAAAGTAGTAGATTATAGGCACCCAGCCGCTTATCACGCTGAAAATAACGGATTTTTTGTACCTGAGAAGATAATCCTTCTTATATCCTTTAAAAGCACTGCGGCATAGGATTGTAAGCAGCAGTCCCGGTATGCCCGTCATCAGCACAAGAATTATATCCGATTCAAGGGTGTTGTAATTATAATCGGCGGGAAGCTCCTTGTCTATTTCTATCTGCACTCTGTCGCCTATGGAATATTCGCCTGTTTCCCGAAGGATAGTTCTGCTGTAGGTCACGCCTTCCCATTTGTAGTCAACGGAATAATCGCTGTATGGATATGTGGTTTCGCTGCTGCCATACTCCCGATAACCCGTATCGGATTTCTGCTCTCCGGTCACCACAGCGTCAACGGTGACAATGTTCCTGTTTGACCACAGGCTGTAGCCGAGAGCAAGCAGGGAAACAAAAATAAACAGCATACCTATGTTCAGAAATATCCTCCTGACATTGATATATTTCATGGTCAGAAAATATTGCTTCCGCTGAATATCTCGATCATTTCCCTTCGGAGCTGATCGTTTATCTCAAGCCTTCTCTTGGGAGCAAGCTCATAGGTGTCGGTATTGAAAAGATAATTCTGGAGGAATATCTCCTTTATCATCATCTTTGTATGGAAAATATTTGCCTGATAAACGTTTATGTCTATGGCGTCGTATCTTTCGAGAGTTTCCTTGGCGATGTAGTTCTGGATAGAAGTGATATCATGGTCGATAAAGAGCTTCTTTCCCTTTTCATCACGGGTAAAGCCTCTGACTCTGTAATCAATGGTTATGATATCCGAGTCAAAGCTGCCGATAAGATAGTCAAGGGATTTCAGAGGAGTGATCTCGCCGCAGGTGGATACATCTATATCAACTCTGAATGTGGTTATTGCATTATCGGGGTGAAATTCGGGGTAGGTGTGAACCGTAAGATGGCTCTTGTCCAGATGCCCCGCAATATCCTGTTTGGGAATGCCGCGCATATTGCAGGATTCGTCAATTCCCGCAATATCCCTGTGATCTTCTGCAATAAGGACCGTTACGGAAGCTCCCTGAGGCTCGTAGTCCTGCTTGGAAATATTAAGAACGTGCGCACCTATCGCCTCGGTTACGTCACAGAGAATTTTCGTAAGTCGGTCGGAATTATACTGCTCGTCGATATACTTGATATAATCCTGCTGCTCACGCGCGCTTTTTGCGTAGCAAATATCATAGATATTGAAGCTTAAAGTTTTCGTCAGATTATTAAATCCGTAAAGCTTGAGCTTTTCGTTCAACCCTAACATCACGTTCCTTTCGGGAATATTATGCACAACTTCCTCCTGTGCACATTATTATACATTTTATATAATAAACTTATTCGATAAAAAAGTCAATAGAATAACAAAAAATTTATATTTCTCACTTTAACAAAATTGCTTCGGTTTGCCGAGAAAATGGCAGGAGATAACACTGCTTAGATCGGGTTACCGAGCCGCAAAACAGAAATAATATCGCAATTATGCCAACGAGGGGGCATCGGCGGCACACCGAGATGAAAATTTACAAGTAATACTGTTGAAAACTGCAGCGCATTGTGATATAATTATCATTGAATTGTGAAATGAGGATAGTGCTATGATAAAATTTATTGCAGCAGACCTTGACGGTACGCTGCTTGACAGTAAAAAACAGCTTCCCGAGGACTTTTTTGACCTTATCCGCCGCATGAAAGCGGAGGGGATAACCTTTGCAGCCGCTTCGGGCAGGCAGTATTACGGGGTCGAAAAGCTTTTTGAGCCTGTGAGAGATGATATGATGTTTATTGCCGAAAACGGCGGCATTGCCTTTGAAAAGGGCAGGCTCGTCTATTCGCTGCCCATGCCCGATGATGAGGTCAGGGAAATGACCGCTGCGGCGTCGGAGCTTTATTCAAAGGGCGTAAGGATTCTACTTTCGGGAGAAAAATGTGCATATGTTGCCGACAGCGACGAGGAGTTTTTTGAAAACTGCCTTATCTATTGCTCAAGGCTTGAGAAAATTTCCGATATTACCCACATTTCCGAGGACGATCATATCATAAAGATCGCCATTTTTGACAAGAATGCCGAAGAACTTACATATCCCTTTATGAAGCGGTTTTCCGATAGGGCAAATGTTATCCTGTCAAACAGCTGCTGGGTGGATATCGTGGGGAAGGACGTTAACAAGGGCGAGGCGGTCAGCAGGCTCATGAAGCATCTGGGAGCGGGCTATGATGAAGCAATGACCTTCGGGGATTATCTCAATGATTACGAAATGATGTCCGTCTGCAGATACAGCTATGCAATGGAAAACGCTCACCCCGAGCTGAAAAAGGCGGCGGGCTTTATCGCTCCGTCCAATGACAGCAACGGTGTTGTGCGTGAGATACTTAAAATGATACCGCAGCTTGGCTGCAAGGAGAAATGATTTGCCAATGGAGCTTAGAGAAAAAATTGAAAAGCATCTGCTTGAAGTAAAAAATCCGTCCAGATACATAGGCGGTGAGCTTAACAGCGTTGTAAAAGACAGGAACAAGGTTGATGTGCGCTTTGCCTTCTGCTTTCCCGATGCCTATGATGTGGGAATGTCCCATATCGGCATGAAGATACTTTACTCTCTGAAAAATTCCCGTGAGAACTGGTGGTGCGAGCGTGTTTTCGCTCCATGGCCCGATTTTGAAAGGGTCATGCGTGAGAATGATATCCCTCTTTACGGTCTGGAGAGCCTTGACCCTGTAAAGGAATTTGATTTTATCGGATTTACCGTTCAGTATGAGCTTTGCTATACAAATATCCTTAATATGCTTGACCTTGCGGGACTGCCCCTGCTTGCAGCCGAAAGAGGAGATGATTGTCCCGTTGTTGTGGCGGGAGGACCCTGCGTATGCAATCCCGAGCCGCTGTGCGATTTTATCGACCTGTTTATCATAGGCGAGGGCGAGGAAGCAAATATTGAGCTTCTGGAGCTTTATGAGCAGATGAAAAAATCGGGAGAATACTCGAAAAAGGAATTTCTCCGCCGTGCTTCAAAGATAGGCGGTATGTATGTGCCGAGCCTTTATGATGTGGAGTATAAGGAGGACGGGACTGTAAGGAGCGTGACTCCCAATGACGAAAGCGCTCCCCAAAAGGTCACAAAGCGTATTATAAAGGACTTTGACAAGGTTTTTTATCCCGAGAAATTCGTTGTGCCTTTTTCCGAGATAGTTCATGACAGAGCAGTGGTGGAGGTGCTGAGAGGCTGCATAAGAGGCTGCAGATTTTGTCAGGCAGGCTTTATTTATAGACCCTTCAGAGAAAAAAATACGGATACCATTATTAATGAAGCGAAAAATCTCTGCGAAACATCGGGCTATGAGGAGCTTTCCCTTGCATCTCTCAGCACCAGCGATTATTCGGATATCGAGAAAATGCTTTCGGAGATGACCGAGTACACCGAGGACGAGCATATAAATCTTGCGCTGCCCTCAATGAGAATAGACAGATTCAGCAAGGAGCTTATGGAGCAGCTTTCAAAGGTGAGAAAAAGCGGACTGACCTTTGCCCCCGAAGCGGGTACTCAAAGGCTTAGAAACGTTATAAACAAGAACATCACCGAGGAGGAGATACTGTCTGCCTGCACTACTGCCTTCGGAGGAGGCTACTGCGGCGTAAAGCTCTATTTTATGATGGGACTTCCCACCGAAACGGACGAGGATATCCTTGGTATCGCAGAGCTTGCAAAGCGCATTGCGGATATCTATTTCAATATGCCCGACCGCAGACGGGGACAGAAGCTGAGCATTTCCATAAGCTGTGCCACATTTGTGCCCAAGCCCTTTACGCCCTTCCAGTTTGAGCCGCAGATATCCGTTGAGGAGATAAACCGCCGCCAGAGGCTGCTCCTTGACGCATTAAAGGGAAAGAGATACATTAATGTAAGCTATCACAACTACCGTATAAGCGTGCTTGAGGCTGTCCTTGCAAAGGGTGACAGACGAGTGGGCAGGGCGATAATGCGTGCTTGGGAAAAGGGCTGCAAAATGGACGGCTGGGACGAGCTTTATGACTATGACAAGTGGATGGAGGCCTTTGCCGAAACAGGAACCGATACCGATTTCTATGCACACAGGGCAATGGCTTTTGAGGAGATAGCCCCATGGGAGCATCTTGATTATCTCGTTTCAAAGGATTTTCTTATAAGAGAGCATAAAAAGGCAATGGACGCCGTTACTACAAAAAGCTGCCGTGAACAGTGTGCAGGCTGCGGACTTAACAAGGCTGTGGGGAGGGAATGCTTTGGAAAAAACTGATGTAAGGATATTCTTTGAAAAAAAGGGGAGAGCGGTCTATATTTCCCATCTGGACCTTCTGCGTACAATGCAGAGAGCCTTGAAAAGATCGGGGCTGCCCGTTTGGTACACGGAGGGCTTTAACCCAAGGATATATCTTAATTTTCCTCTGGCACTGTCCCTTGGTGCTCAGGGGGAGCGGGAGCCAATGGATCTTTGCATAACAGAGGATATTTCAATGGAGGAGCTTGCAGCAAGGCTTGACGCCGTAATGCCCGAGGGCCTTAGGATAATTTCTGCGGCAGCCCCCGTGTTTCACAACAAGGATATAGGCTTTGCGGAATATACTGCGGTTTATAGGGGGAGCTTAGAGGATATTTCCGGGGCAATAAATGATTTTATGGCTCAGGACGCCGTTGAGGTACGGAAGCATTCAAAGAAAAAGGGCATGATAACCGTTGATATAAAGCCCCATATCACAGTAAAAAATGTATATGAGGGCAGCGGCGGTATTTGCGTTGATTTTCGTTTGCCCGCCGGCAATGAGCTTAATCTGAACGCTGCACTGTTTACGGACGCTTTCGCTGAGTTTAGCGGCAAAAAAGAGATTTTTTGTGAGCTTCTTTGTACAAAACGAACAAATATATTCTGCAGAACAGGTGAAGTGTTTGCATAATCTACATAAATTTTCAAAAGTTAAAAAAATACTTGAAATTTTCGTGGAAATGTGCTAAAATAAGAAAGCATTTGAAATCCGCCGAAGTATGCCCCCATGCGTATTGACCGCCACAAGGGGAGAAAAAGGCGAGATTAGTGCTGTGAGGGCAAAAAGCCCCGCAACATTAAAGGGATAGTCCGCTGGACCGCTGCCTTAAGCGTCAAACAAGGCAGAGCAACGGTTGTATGAATGTCTTAATATTTAGGAGGAAAAATCATGGACGCACTCAAGCTTATAAGCGATTCCAGCTTAAAGAGCGAAGTACCTGCTTTTGAAGTAGGTGACACTGTAAAGGTACACGTTAGGATCAAGGAAGGCCAGAAGTACAGAATCCAGGTTTTCGAGGGCACCGTTATCGCTAAAAGACACGGCGGCATTCAGGAAACCTTCACCGTAAGACGTGTTGCACACGGCTGCGGCATCGAGAGAGTATTCCCTGTACATTCCCCTGTTGTTGACAAGGTAGAGGTTGTAAGACACGGTAAGGTTCGCCGCAGCAAGCTCTATTACATCAGAGACAGAGTTGGTAAGGCTGCAAAGGTCAAGGAGCAGATCCAGTAATCCTTTTGCGGGTACTTTAATAGCATGAAAGGAACAGACTCCTTTCGGCTGACCATGAAAAGCAGAGCATAACGGCTTTATTAAACAAGCCGTTATGCATCAAATGCTTTTTTGTCGGTTGCTCGGGGACTTAGAAAGTCCCTTTTTTTCTACATTAATTTATAAGCCGCTGTGAAAGGATGAACAGATAATGGCTGAAAGCTCAAAAAACACCGAAGGGACAGAAGCCGTAAGCAGCAAAAACAGCTTTCTCGATGAATTGCTCGAATGGGCGGAAACTGTTATATTTGCCTTTTTCACGGTTATTTTTATATTCACATTCCTGCTCAGGCAGGCAAATGTTGACGGAGAATCCATGCTCCCCACTCTTGTTAACAACGAAAAGCTGATAGTGCATCACCTTTTCTATACTCCCGAGAGGGGCGATATCGTAATCATCGACAGCAAGGGACTTGGAAAGCCCATTGTTAAAAGAATTATCGCCAAGGGCGGAGATACTATTGATATTGACTTTGACACTGGCGCTGTTACCGTTAACGGCGAGGTGCTTGAGGAAGACTATATCAAGGAACTTACAAAGCGCAACGAATACGGCCACGAATATCCTCTTACCATCGACGAAGGCTGTTATTTTGTAATGGGTGACAACAGAATGAATTCACTGGACAGCCGAAGCGCTGCGGTGGGACTTATCACCGAAGAGGAGATCATGGGCAAGGTGATCTTCAGAATGTGGCCTCTGAACAGAATAGGTACGGTAAGCTGATTTGAACCGATCGAAAGGACTGTGACGTTATGGCAAAGTATCAGATCAATTACGAGGCAAACGACTACGATGAAAATAAGGAAAAGGGCATACCCTACAAGGATTTTCTTGAATGGTCGGAAACAATTGTGTTTGCGTTTTTTATTGTGATGCTTGTTTTCACATTTATCTTCAGAACAGCTTCAATAAAGGGCGAAGGTATGCAGCCTGCATTTAAAAACGGCGATAAGCTTATTGTCAACAGCATTAATTACACTCCTCAGGCAGGAGATGTTGTGGTGGTCGATAACGCTGCCATGGGCGCTCCCACAGTAAAGCGCATTGCCGCAATGGGCGGAGATACCGTTGTGATAGACAATTCCACAGGAAAGATCACCGTTAACGGCGCAGAGCTTCAATATGAGTTTGTTCCCGAAGAATATGTTGAATTTTCCGAGAATGTTACTGTCACTGTTCCCCAGGGAAGCCTGTTTGTTCTGAGCGATAACAGAGCAGATCGCAATGACAGCAGAAACGAAGCGGTCGGCTGCATTCCCGAGGACAATGTTGCCGGTGAGGTCGTGTTCAGATTCTGGCCCTTGAACGGCATAGGTGCTGTAAAGTAAACATATGTTTTTTGAGGAAAAGTCAGGCGAGATTTTCGTTTGCTTTTCCTCATTTTAAGTTATCCGACGGCTCGTAATGCCTGCGGAGGGGAAATGGATAGAACAGGAGTGCAGCTATGAACGAAATACCGTCAATACAGTGGTTTCCCGGTCATATGACCAAGACCAGAAGAATGATGGAAAAATGTCTGCCGCTTGTAGATGCGGTGGCAGAGGTGATAGATGCGAGAGTCCCGATGTCCAGCAGAAATCCCGAGATAAATACACTTACGGGCGGCAAGCCCAGGATAGTTATCATGAATAAATGCGACGCTGCCGACGACAGGATCACCGCAAAATGGGTGGAGTACTTCAAGAAAAACGGCGTTGCGGCAATACCTGCCGACTGCAGGACGGGCAAGGGGCTTAACCGCTTTACTCCCACTGTAAGAGAGGTGCTTGCTCCCCTTATCGAAAAGTATGAGTCTAAGGGAATGAGCGGCAGAGTGCTTCATCTGATGGTGGTGGGTATTCCCAATGTGGGAAAATCCTCCTTTATCAACAGAATGGCGGGACAGCGTAAGACAAAGGTGGAGGACAGACCCGGAGTTACCCGTGAAAAACAGTGGGTAATGCTTGATAACGATATTGAACTGCTGGATATGCCGGGAGTTCTGTGGCCTAAATTCGAGGACATGGCTGTGGGCGAAAAGCTTGCGTTCACAGGTGCAGTCAAGGACGATGTTGTTGATACGGAGCTGCTTGCCTGCAGGCTGCTGCTTAGGCTCAGGGATATCGCTCCCGATGGGCTCAGGGACAGATATAAGATAAAGCTTGAAACTCCCGAAGAGGACGAAATGATGGAGAGCGGCGAAGCTCTCGGCTGCATTTCGGGATATGAGCTGCTCACAAGAGTGGGAAAGGCTCGTGGAATGCTTATTTCGGGCGGTGAGATAAACACTGAGAGAGCTGCCATTGCTGTGCTTGATGAATTCAGAAGCGGAAAGCTCGGCAGGATCTCTTTGGAATCACCGGAGGAGCTTGGACTATGACGGATAAAAATTCTCTTTTTGAATACGACCGCACTGTGAGAATGCTCCACCCCGTTTTCTGTGGTATGGACGAAGCAGGCAGGGGACCCCTGGCAGGGGATGTTTATGCGGCTGCGGTGATACTTGATGACGGCGTTATCATTGAAGGCCTTGACGACAGCAAGAAGCTTACCGAAAAAAAGCGTGAGCTGCTTTATGACGAGATACGGGAGAAGGCACGGGCGTTTTGCATAGCCACCGCTTCCGTAAAGGAGATAGAGGAGCTTAACATCCTTCAGGCTGCCATGCTTGCTATGAAGCGTGCCTGCAATGGTCTTGAGATACCTGCGGAGTATGCCCTTGCCGACGGAAACAAATTTCCGCCTTTGGATATCGACGGGGAATCGGTGGTAAAGGGGGACGGCACCTCTGCAAGCATTGCGGCGGCGTCGGTTCTCGCAAAGGTCGCCCGTGACAGATACATGAAGGAGATAGCCGAAAAATATCCTCAGTGGCAGTTTGAAAAGCACAAGGGATACGGTACGAAGCTTCATTACGAAATGCTTGATAAATACGGTCCCTCGCCTGTTCACAGGCTGTCCTTCCTGAAAAAATACTATGCGGCAAAGCAAAACTGAAACAGGACGTCTGGGGGAGGATCTGACAGAGTATTATCTGAAAAGATCGGGCTATGAGATATTGAAGCGGAATTTCCGCATAAAGGGCGGAGAGATAGACATAATCGCCGCAAAGGACGGGATAATCGCCTTTGTTGAGGTAAAGACCCGTGACATTTCGGCTTTTGAAGTCGGAGCAAAGGCTGTGGGAAACAGAAAACGACGGCTGATAATTAACGCTGCTGTGAGCTATTCCCAGAGGTTCCCTCATGAGCTGCAGCCGAGATTTGATGTTTCGGAGGTAACGGTAAAGGACGGAAGGATAATAAAATTCCGTTATTTCGATGACGCCTTCCAATCAGAGGACGACTATGCATTGTAGACCCCGAAAGGGTTTTATATAAAAAAATGATCGGGCATTGACCCGAAGAAAAAGGTGATAAAAT
>CAMAIG010000023.1 GCA_945835085.1 uncultured Ruminococcus sp.
CAACGCTTATGTACAGGCTCTACAAGGACGAATGAACTTAAGGCAACACCGCACAGAGCTTGCACGCAATCTGCTTGCATATTTTCCGTCATCTTGCACAGAAATTTCTTGACAGGCGACAGCCTGCCTGCGAAATTTCTATACAATCTGACGAAAAATCTGACTGCGCATCTTGCGCACAAGCTCTGTGCGGTGTTGCCTTAGCTTTCGGCGGTCCGGAGGCATAAGTGTTTTTGTAAAGAATGTCTATGATAAACTCAGGGCTGCTGTATTTTTTACTGATACAGCAGCCCATTTTTATGTATATACATTAAAGCAGATCGTTTCTGATAACATCATCAAGGGTTTCACGCTTTACCACAACTCTGCTCTCGCCGCCCTTTATCATAACAACAGCAGGCTTGGGAATGCGGTTGTAGTTGGAGGACATGGAGTAGTTATATGCACCTGTTGCCAGGACTGCCAGGGTATCGCCCACTTCAACGTGCTGAACCGATACGCCCTCGCCCAGAAGATCGCCTGTTTCGCAGCATTTTCCCGCAACGGTAACAACATCGGTCTTGGGTTCCGCTGCCTTGTTTGCCACCTCGAAATCGTATTTCGACTGATAGAGAGCATATCTCGGGTTATCACCCATGCCGCCGTCAACGGATATGTATGTGCGGATATTGGGAATTACCTTCCTGCCGCCAACGGTGTAAAGGGTAATGCCCGCAGGTGCCGCAACGGAACGTCCCGGCTCTATGAGAATGAAGGGCAGCGCAATATTCTTCTCGGCGCAGACCTCCTTTACCTTCTCCGAAACCTTTTCCATGTATCTGTCGTAAGCCACGGGAGCGTCCTCCTCGGTGTACTTGATGCCGAAGCCGCCGCCCAGATTAAGCTCCTTGACCTCAAATTTAAGCTCGTCCCTTATCTTTGCGATAAAGGTGAGCATTACCTCAGCTGCTCTCACAAAGGGGTCGATGTCGAAGATCTGGCTGCCGATATGACAGTGAAGTCCCACAAGGTTAATGTGGCTGCATTCTATCGCCTTCTTCACAGCCTCAAAAGCCTCTCCCGTTTCAAGGGCAAAGCCGAACTTGCTGTCTATCTGACCTGTCATGATAAAGTTATGGGTATGAGCGTCGATGCCGGGCTTTATCCTGTACATGATATTTGCGGTAAGACCCGTTTTCTCCGCCAGGGCATTAAGCCGCTCCAGCTCGAAGATATTGTCAACGATTATCCTGCCCACGCCCTTTTCAAGAGCAAAGGCGATCTCGCTGTCGGTCTTGTTGTTGCCGTGAAAGCATATCCTCTCGGGAGGAAAGCCCACGCTCAGCGCCGTATAAAGCTCGCCCTCGGAAACCACGTCAAGACCCATGCCCTCTTCAAGCATAATTTTGCACATAGCCCTGCAGCAGAATGCCTTGCTGGCATAGCAGGCAAGACCCTCGCCGCCGTAATATTTATCAATGGACTGCTTGAAGCTGCGGCAATGCTCACGGATAAGGTCCTCGTCCATCACATAAAGCGGAGTTCCGTATTCCTTTGCAAGCTCAACTGTGTCAATACCGCCTGCAGTAAGATGTCCCTTCTCGTTGACCGAAAGATTTTTTGATACAAACATTTTTCCCATATCCTTTCATGAGGGTCTGTCGGAAGGGCTATTTTCCTTCCGATGCAAGCTCTGAAATTATCTCCCTTATCCTTTCGGCACCCTCGCCGTTCTCAGCGGAAAATTCCACATGGGTGATGTCCGAAAAATAGGGTATCTCCTTGGCAAAGCCCTCCATTCGCTCCATGCGCTCTCTCTTTGAAAGCTTGTCCGCCTTTGTGAACACAATGACAAAGGGCAGCTCGCTTTCGATTAGAAAGTCTATCATCTGGAGATCGTCCTTTGTGGGCGGGTGACGGTAATCAATGAGCTGGAAGATAAGCCCCAGGTCACGCTTATCGTGAAGATATCCCTCGATAAGCCCCGACCACCTCACCTTGTCGGACTTTGCCACCTTCGCATAGCCGTAGCCCGGAAGGTCAACAAGATAGATATTTTCCAGAGCATAAAAATTTATTGTTGCCGTTTTTCCCGGAACGGCGGAAACCCTTGCAAGATTTTTTCGGTTAAAGACCTTATTGAGAAGCGAGGATTTTCCCACGTTTGACCTGCCCGCAAAGGCTATTTCAAGCTTTTCGGGGGCGGGAAGCTGGGAATACTCGCCGTATGACCTGTAAAATTCGGCGCTGTTAAAATTCATTTTGTCACCTTTTCTTTGAATGGATAGGTATGCGCTTTTCGTCCTCAACGGGGGCTGAAAAGCCTATGGAGGAGGTCTTTTCCCTTTTGCCCTTCTCCTTGTCGGAGGAGCATCTGACAAGTGCGGCGTCAAGAACGTCCGTTATCTTCTCGGCAAAAACAAAGTCAAGACCCGACTTTACAGCCTCGTCCACATCGTCAAGATCCCCCTTGTTTCCTGCGGGAATGATGACAGTTTTCATGCCTTCCTTGTAAGCCGCCATGGTCTTTTCACGGAGTCCGCCGATGGGAAGCACCTTTCCGTGAAGGGTTATCTCTCCCGTCATTGCCACATCTCTGCGGACGGGAATGCCCGAAAGTGCCGAAACCAGCGCCGTTGTCATGGTAACACCTGCGGAGGGACCGTCCTTGGGAGTAGCCCCCTCGGGAGCGTGTATGTGAATGTCCTTTTCCTTGTAGAAGCTGCCATCAATGCCGTAATCCGATGCGATAGAGCGCACATAGCTTACAGCCAGCTTTGAGCTTTCCTTCATAACATCGCCAAGGGAGCCTGTTGCCTCAACATTTCCCTTGCCATCAAGCACAAGCACCTCCAGAGGCATTATCACGCCGCCAACGGAGGTCCACGCCAGACCGTTTACAACGCCTACCTCATCGGTCTTTGCAAGCTCGTCATCGAGGTATTTCTTGTGACCCAGATATTTTTCAAGGTTTGAAAGCTTAATGCTTATCTTTTCGCTTTCGCCGTCAACTATTTCCTTGGCAGCCTTGCGGCAGATCTCTGCGATCTTTCTTTCAAGGCTTCTTACTCCCGCCTCTCTCGTATATCCGTCAATTACGGCATAGACCGCCTTGTCGGCGATTTTCAGCATTGACGCCTTTAAACCGTGCTTTTTCAGCTGCTTGGGGATAAGATGCTCCTTTGCGATATGGAACTTCTCCTCACGGGTATAGCTTGCAAGCTCAATTATCTCCATTCTGTCCTTCAGGGGCGGGTCAATGGTGGAAAGGTCGTTTGCGGTGGTTATGAACATTACCTCGCTCAGATCGAAGGGCAGCTCAATGTAATGGTCACGGAAGGTGCTGTTCTGCTCGCTGTCAAGAACTTCCAGAAGCGCCGATGAAGGGTCGCCCTTGAAGCTGTCGGAGATCTTGTCTATCTCGTCAAGAAGGATAAGGGGATTTTTAACTCCCGCCGAGATCATTGCATTTATTATCCTTCCGGGCATTGCGCCAACGTAGGTCTTTCTGTGACCTCGGATATCGGACTCGTCCTTGATGCCGCCGAGAGAGATCCTTGCGTATTTCCTGCCAAGTGCCCTTGCAATTGACTTTGCAACGGAGGTCTTGCCCACGCCGGGAGGGCCGTAAAGGCAGATTATCTGCCCCTTTAAGTCGGGCGCAAGCTTTCTTACCGCAATGGTTTCAAGGATACGCTCCTTGACCTTCTCCATGCCGTAATGGTCCTTGTCGAGAACAGTCCTTGTGCGCTTGATATCGGTCTTATCCTTTGTGGTCTTGTTCCAGGGAAGCTCCAGGCAGGTGTCAAGGTAATTTCTGATAACATACGCCTCCTGAGATGAGGAGGAGGTATGGGAAAGCCTGTTGGTTTCTTTAAGGAGCTTGTCGGTTATCTCATCGGGAAGTCCCAGCTCCATTATCCTCTCGCTGTAATCGAAAGCCTCGTCTTGAACGGAATCATCTTCTCCGATCTCATTGGAAAGCACCCGTATCTGCTCACGGATATAGTATTCCTTCTGAGATTCGTCAATGCGCCTTCTGACCTTGTCCTGTATCTCCCGTTCAAGCCCGATTATCTCGGCTTCGTGGGAAAGCATTGCAAGGAGCAGCCCCAGCTTGCTGAAAAGTCCGTTTGCTTCCAATAGCTTTTGCTTCTCGGAAACGGGCAGGGGCATACTTACGGCGATATTGTCAAAAACGGTCTTGGGGTCATCGGAGCTTATGATGGAGCTTATGTATTCCTCGGGCATTTTCGGCATATTGATGCAGTAGGCTCTGAATTCGTCCTTCACAGCCCGAACCAGTGCTTCCATTTCCTCAGGCTCGGCCTTGATCCCACGCTCGGGGAATTTCTTCACCTCGGCAGAAAAGAAAGGCTCTGTTTCCTTTATTTCAACAAGCCTTGCCCTGTAAAGTCCCTCAGCCATTACTCTTGTAATGCCCCCGGGAGTTTTGAGGAGCTGCTTTACCTGAGCCACTACGCCCACACGGTATATCTTATCGGGCTCTGCCTCCTCGGCGTAATCGTTCTGAGCAGCAAGGAAAATGAGCTTGTCGCCCTTTGCCGCAGCGGACAGTGCCCGTGCGGATTTATCCCTTGCAACGTCGAAATGTATCATGACCTTCGGGAAAACAACAAGCCCTCTGAGTGCCAGCATGGGCAGTACAGTGCTGCTTCCTCGGGTTTCGTCTTTTATCATAGTATAATTGCCATCCTTCTTTAGTTGTCTGCATTTTGTGACCCGACAAAATTCATTTTCGGGTGCCCTGAAAATACGGTGACCGCCGTGCCGATCTATTAATATGCGGCAGGTCATGTATCTATTATAATACATTTTTTCATATTTTGCAAGTAACAATTTATATAATTTAAATTACATAAGAATGTATGTGCCGTCGGAAGAAAATGCATATTGTGAAGTGAAATTATGCATATTCTCCCAAAAAGGTGATATCAGATGCCCAGACGTCTTTCGTCGCAGTATTCGCATTCAAGCATATCGCCCACTGCCCTGAATGACCTTGGCAGATAGTATTCCTTGTGGGTGATGCAGTTGGGATTTGTGCAGCATACGGAGGGGAATGTGCTGCCGATAAGCAGAGGCTTGATCTCGGCGGGAGATCTGAGAATTGTGAGGATTATAGCCATTCTTGCGAACATTCCGTACTTTGCCTGCTTGAAATACATGGCTCTGGGGTCGTCGTCCACGTCCATGGTTATCTCGTCAACTCTCGGCAGGGGGTGGAGAACGATGCAGTCGCTCTTGGCTCTGCTGAGCTTCTTCTTATCAAGGATATATGCGTCCTTGAGCTTGTTATATTCCTCCTCCGAGGAAAAACGCTCCTTCTGAACTCTTGTCATGTAGAGCATATCAAGTCCGCCGATAGCGTCCTCTAGAGATGGATTTTCGATGAACTCGCAGTTTCTTGCGGTAAGGATATCCTTTATGTAGGAGGGCATACCCAGCTCCTTGGTGGAGATGAACACAAACTTAATGCCCTTGAAATTTGAAAGCGCCTTGCACATGGAATGGACAGTTCTGCCGTTTTTGAGATCTCCGCAAAGACCGATGGTCATGTTTTCGAGTCTGCCCTTTTCCCTGTAAAGGGTGAGCATATCGAGAAGGGTCTGGGAGGGGTGGAGATGTGAGCCGTCGCCTGCATTGATTATGGGGCAGTCGGCAGTAAGAGCGGCAGCCTTGGCAGCACCCTCGGAGGGGTGACGCATTACCATTATATCCGCATAGGAAGATACTATTTTAGTGGTGTCCTTCAGGTTTTCGCCCTTTGCAACGGAGGAGGTGGCAGGGTTGTCAAAGCCGATAATTGTGCCGCCCAGACGGAGCATTGCGGTCTGAAAGGACATCTGTGTACGGGTTGAAGGCTCATAGAAAAGGGTAGCCATTATCTTTCCCTCGCACGCCTTGGCGTATTTGGCGGGGTCGTCGCAGATATCGGAGGCGAGCTTTACCACATCGAGCCACCAATCGCTGCTCATGTCATCAAGGTCGATAAGGTTTGTAAATCTTGACATTACCATAAATATGTACTTCCTTTCGGGGGTCATTTGTATATACGATCATTACTATTGTAGCACAAACAAACGGAATAATCAACCCTTATTATCAATAAATCGACAATATCCCAAGGGGGAAAATGTGTGTAGATTTTCAGCCACGTCATCATAGTTGTGCCATGGCACTTGACTATACCCTTACAATGTGGTACAATAGTGTGAAAAAGAGCGGCAATGCCGAAAAAACATTCACCCAAAACATTTATATGGAGGATAAACCTATGAAAAAAACAGCAGCAGCTATCCTTTCCCTGCTTCTTCTCTGCACAGGCTGCGGAGCAAAGGAAGGGGATAACACCGCCGAAACCACCGCAAGCACGGCGGAAACCACCATTTCCGAGGAAACCGCAGCTTCCGTTACGGAAACCGTGACCGAATCCGTTACGGAAACCGTGACAGAGGCTAAGACCGAAGCCGCACCGTCGGGACTTTCCGCCGAGGAAGCCTATGCCGCAAAGAACGGTGCTTCCTGGACAAGCGAAGTTTTCACGGAGATGTTCGGCTGGGAAAAGGGCAACACTATCCTCACCATCGGCATGGAGGAGGAGGGAATGGTTGTTTCCATGCTCTTTAACACCTATGGAGATAATATGTACATGAACATAGATATCCCATCGATGATGACCATGACCTCAGTTACAAAGGACGGCAAGAGCTATCTTCTTGACCACCCCTCCAAGACCTACAGCACCGATGATTCGGATATGTCAGGCAGCTATTCCATGGACGATTACGCAAACAGTGAGGCGGATTACAGCAAGTTCTCCTCCGACGGCATTGAGGAGATAGACGGAGTGCAGTACATATATGAGGAATTTTCAAGCACCAACCCCGACAGCGGCGAAACAAGCACCGTAAGGTATTATTTCACCTCCGATAAGAAGATAACGAAGGCAGGAACCGACGGCATATACATGGATTTCGGCATAGAACTGCTTGAAACTCCCGACGAGGCTATTTTTGAGATACCCGAGGGATATACGGAGATAAGCTCCGACGAAATGGGAATGAAGATGCTTGCAGGACTTTTCGGAGCATTAGAGGATCTGGAAGACACCGAAGGAGCAGAAGAAGCAGACATCGCTCAGGAATAATTCCGACAAAATTTTAAAGGGGATAAGCTTTGTCAAAAACGTGTCCAAACCCCACAGGCAAATCATTTTTCAACGCCCCTGACCTTGTCGATAGTATTCTTTTCAAGCCGTGACACCTGTGCCTGGGAGATGCCTATCTCCTCGGCTACCTCAACCTGGGTCTTTCCCCTGAAAAATCTGAGATAAAGTATCCGCTTCTCCCTTTCGGACAGAGCGGAGATGGCGTCACGAAAGGACAGCTCCTCTATCCAGCCGGAGCTGTCGGTGCCGTCCCCTATCTGGTCAAGGACATAGAGAGTGTCGCCGCCGTCGGAATAAACAGGCTCATAAAGGCTCAAAGGCTCCGAAATGCTTTCAAGGGCAGTTACCACCTCTGCCTTTGGCACGTCTATTTCCTTTGCTATCTCCAGGATATCAGGTTCACGCTGGAGCCTTGCCGTGAGCTGCTCCCTTGCCTGCATGGCACGATAGGCAAGATCTCTCAGGCTCCTCGATACCCTTACGGGGGTGTTGTCCCTGAGATATCTCCTCAGCTCACCGCTTATCATGGGCACAGCATAGGTGGAAAAACGGACATCAAGCTCGGTATTGAAATTGTCTATCGCCTTGATAAGCCCTATGCAGCCCACCTGGAAAAGATCGTCGGGATCCTCTCCTCTCCCCGTGAATTTCTGGATAACGCTCAGCACAAGACGGAGATTTCCGCGGATAAGCTTTTCACGGGCATTGTGGTCCCCTTCTCTGCATTTTTTCAGAAGCTCGGTTTTTTCCGATTCCTTCAGAACGGTGAGCTTTGAGGTATCAAGACCGCATATATCAACCTTGTTGTAGTACATTCCGATAACCGCCTTTGCAGAAGATTACGGTAAAATTATTGACCCTGCACCCTTTTCTTATGCATAAAAGGAGCTATGCAAATATTTCCACTCTTGACAAAGACTGTTACAGAGCGTATAATAGTGATTAAGCAAAATCATGCAAAGGAATGATAATGTGAGATATTTCCCACTGACAGCAGCACTGCTTAGCATTTTTATGCTGACAGGCTGTGAGTCAATAAAAGAAACTGTCAGCAATTTCATAGATACCGATGCAAATATCGGCAAGAACGCCCCTGCGGTAATGGGCACAATTGCCGACATTGACGCTCTTAACGAAGCCGCCGAGGAAGCGGAGGAGGCAAAGCTTACCCCCGAGGAAAAGGCCGAGCGTGAAAGAAAGGCAAAGCTTGAAAAGCTTACGAAAAGAGCCGAGGAGCTGCTTGATGAAATGACCCTTGAGGAAAAGGCAGCACAGCTTCTGCTTGTAAGGCTCCCCAAGGAGGCTGCCGCCGCCGCAGAGCAGTATCGGTTCGGCGGATATACCATGTACGCTGAGGATTTTAAGAACGAAACTCCGGAGAGCATAAAGGAGCTTACCGCCGCTATCGGAGAAGCTTCCAAGGTTTCACCCTTTATCGCCGTTGACGAGGAGGGCGGAACGGTGGTAAGAGTCAGCAAATACACACAGTTCAGAGAAGAGCCCTTTTCATCTCCCCAGCTCCTTTTTGAGCGTGGAGGAACAGAGCTTCTGGAGATAGACACCGAGGAAAAGGCAAAGCTGCTCACATCACTTGGCATCAATCTTAACCTTGCTCCCGTGGCGGATATTTCCCTTGACGAGGAAAGCTGTATTTATCCCAGGACCATGGGTCAGAACGCCGAGGGCACCTCCGAGGCTGTCAGCACCATAGTAAGGGTATCAAACAGCAAAAAGCTCGCTTCCTGTCTTAAGCATTTCCCGGGGTATGGGGAAAATACGGACACCCACAGCGGTGCCGCTCATGACGAGCGTGAGCTTTACGAATTCTACAACCGTGATTTCCTGCCCTTTGAAGCGGGTATCAACGCCGATACGGACAAAACTCCTGCGGTAATGGTGGGTCACACGATCTACGACAGCATTGACCCCGATGTTCCCGCATCCCTTTCGGAGGTCATTCACGATACACTGAGGGAAAGGCTTGGATTTGACGGGGTAATTATCACCGACGACATGGGAATGGACGCTATAACGGGCTATGAAACGGAAAGCTCCGTCTATGTTCTCGGCATTAAGGCAGGAAATGATATGCTCTGCGTTTCCGACGGAGAAGCCGCTCTGAATGACATTCTTGCGGCTCTGGAAAACGAGGAGCTTACGGAAAAAGAGATAAACAAGCACGTTCTGCGCATACTGATAATGAAGCTGCAGTACAGCATCATAAAATAGCATAAGGGGGCTGCTGCACTGCTGTGGGCAGCCCTTTCGGATAATATCATTTTAAGGAGTGAGCCTTATGAAGCGGCTTTTGTTTGTATATAACCGTCATTCGGGAAAGGGGCAGATAGCGCTGCATCTTTCCGAGATAATGGACATTTTCACAAAGAGCGGCTATGATGTTACCATTCACCCGACCCAGTGCCGCAATGACGCCTATGAGGTGGTGAAGGAAAGGGCAGGGGAATTCGATCTTGTGGTATGCAGCGGCGGCGACGGCACCACAAACGAAACCATCAAGGGAATAATGGACGGCGGTCATCACGTTCCCGTGGGAACGATCCCTGCGGGCACCATGAACGATTTTGCAACGAGCCTGGGCATTCCGAGAAGTATGCCCGACGCTGCCCGTACCATAATGGAGGGCACTCCCGAATATGTGGACATAGGCGCATTTAACGATCAGTTTTTCACCTATGTGGCAGCCTTCGGAGCATTCACCAAGGTAAGCTATGAAACCGACCAGCAGCTTAAAAATTCTCTGGGGGTGCTTGCCTATTTCATTGAAGCGATAAAGACCATTGACCGCAATCAGCATTACAGGATAAAGATAACCTGTGACGGCAGGACGGTGGAGGACGAATTCATTTTCGGAATGGTGGCAAATTCCCTTTCCGTAGGCGGCATAAAGGGGCTTGCGGGAAATGATATCCGAATGAACGACGGCATTTTTGAGGGGATATTCATCAAGCGTCCCGCAACGCTAATTGAGTTCCAGCAGATGCTCAATGCACTTATCAGAAAGGAGTTTGACTCGCCCTATTTTTACTATTTCAAGTCCTCGGCATTTGAGTTTGAATCGGACGGCACAGTGCCATGGACTCTTGACGGTGAATACGGCGGCAGCAGCAGCAGTATCAATCTCTGCGTAATGCATAACGTGCTGAAAATAGTTATTGACAAGAACAAGGCTGCGGGGCTTTGATTAACACGAAAAATCTGCACAAATAAGCGCAAGTTAAAAGTTTCGTCCACCTTTTCCAAAGGTGGCGGGGGGTCAAGGGGGGCGGAGCCACCTTGTCGCCCTCCGCAGAGGGCGAAATCCCCTTATCCTTCCAGAACGGAGCAAGGGGTGAGAAATGCGACAGCATTTCGAGGGGAGGCGAACAAGA
>CAMAIG010000024.1 GCA_945835085.1 uncultured Ruminococcus sp.
ATAGAGGATATGGAAGAAGTCAAGGAGCTTCATGCACTGAAAGGCTCGTTTATTAATCTTGAATACACACTGCCCGGAGGACAAAAGGCTAAATTCTGGGACGACAATAAAATATACCTTGGCAATCAGCTCCCGAAGAAGGGAAGCGACAGATGCTACGGTATTGCCGCCGACGAAAGATATCTTATGGTCTGCGAATACGGCTGCGGCGGCGAAGCTCCCGAAATTGTTGTGCTACGGAGAATAGAATAAGAGGAATTATATGAATAAGCAATATCTTAAAAAACTGATGATAATTGCTGTGCCCATAATGCTCAGCAATGTTATTTCACAGCTGCAGATGATAATCGACAGGATATTTCTCGGTCAGATGAACAAGCTTTATATGAGCGCTCTGGGAAATGTCACATCACCTATGTGGACAACAATGTCATTCTGCTTTACTATCGTTATGGGAGCGTCCATACTCATAAGCCAGAGCGTGGGAGCGGGGGACGATGAAAAGGTCGAGAGCTATGCAGCTTCAATGGTAAAATGGAACAATATTGTTCCCATACTGCTGTTTTTCTTCTGGATATTTTTCGGGGAAACGGTATTCAGGGCAATGGGTGTTTCGGAAAACGTTATGCCTCTTTGCCTGGGATATATGAGATTTTTTGCTCCAACATTTCTCATAGTGGGCATAGAAAGCTCATTCAGCGTGATAATGCAGACATCAAATTACACAAAGCCCCTTGTATTTTACGGTATAGTAAGGGCAGGGCTTAATATCCTGCTTGACTGGATACTTATTTTCGGCAGATTTGGATTTCCTCAGATGGGCATTGAGGGTGCAGCCATAGCAACAACCATTGCCGAATACGGCGGCTGCCTGTTTGCATTTGCGGTAGTCTTGTCAAACCGCTCACTGAAAACAAAGCCGTCCATGAAAGCGGTCATCAAGGCTCCGCTAAAACCCTTTCTTGCTTCCGTAGGGCTTGGAATAAATGCCGCCCTTGAGGACTTTGCATGGAATTTCGGAAACCTTGTGCTGATAAAGATACTTAACTCCATCAACGAAATGGCAGCAGGCATCTATTCCATAGTATTCAGCGTTGAGGTGCTTGTGGTCGTAATGATAGGTGCAATTGGCAGCGGAACCATGACCCTGTCCGGTGAAGCAAGGGGCCGTGGAGATCTTAAACAGTTCGGCGGCGTGTGCAAAATTGCATATATCCTGTGTGCGGCTATTGCTGCAGTGACACTTGTTGTGTGCCTGCTCATTCCTCAGCAGATACTTGCGCTCTTTACCACTGAGGAAGAAATAATCACAGGCTGCGGAATATATCTGATACTTGTCTGCATAAACCTTTACGGCAAATCGGGAAATATCATTATCGGCAGCGGAATCAGAGGAAGCGGAGATACAAGATGGATGTTCTTTACCCAGATATTCGGTACTTTCCTTGTTATCGGCTGTGCGTGCCTGTTTGTGTATGGTTTCGGACTTGGAATAACAGGAGTTTTCATTGCGGTAATCGTTGATGAGGGTCTGAGAGCGGTCATAAATCTGTTCAGGCTGAGAAAAATAATGCGAAACTGGGACAGTGTGACGCCTGACAGCAGCCCTTCTGCCGCAGAATAATTATAAAGGGAGAGAAAAAAATGCCCCCAAAGCCCAAATATACTAAGGAAGAGATAGCCTCCGCTGCATTTGAGATCATTAAAAAGGACGGTTTATCGGCGCTTACCGCCCGTGACCTCGGAGCTTATCTCGGAACTTCATCACGGCCCATATTTACCTATTTTCGCACCATGGAGGAGCTGAAGCTTGCTGCCAGGGAGATAGCCCTAAGGGAGTTTATAGACTACGTCAGCGATTACCGTGAATATACTCCCGCATTCAAGCGGATAGGAATGATGATAGTTTCCTACGGTATCCATAAGCCGGAGCTTTTTAAGCTTCTGTTTATGCAGGAGCATAAGGAAAAGAGGGGCTTTGGAAGCACAATAAGTGACCTTGGAGAGATAAGTGATGTGTGTACAGAGCTTATCATGAAGGAATACGGCATGACAGGGGAGCAGGCTGAGCTTATATTTGAGCAGATGTGGACCCAGGCTTACGGGCTTGGCGTAATGTGTGCAATGGGCGTGTGCGACCTCAGTGATGAGGAGATAGGCAGGCAGCTTGGAATAGGCTTTGCGGGGCTTATGATGCTCATAAGATCGGGAATGATAGATGAGATCCATTCCGATGTGGAGAAAAACACCGACGGCACATTTCATGGAAATAAAAGCGGCGATGTGCCTTATAAATAATAGGCAAAAATCAGATGAACAAAGGAGAATGGAAAATGAAAAAGAATACTATTATAATAGCAGCTGCAGCATTGTGTTTTGCACTGTGTTCATGCTCGGAAACCAAGGAGAATAAGCTGCCAGAGATCACTGTGATATCGGAGAGCGAATCCACCGACAAGCTTATTGATATGATAACCGAAACCTCGGAGGTCCAGTCCTCCGAAATGGTCACATCGGAAGAAATTTCGGAAGAAACAACAACAGAGGTTATTGAAGAAGTGACAGAAACAGAAGCCGATACTTCCATGACTTACGACAGCGATAATTCCGAGTACATTGATATTGTATCAAGACTTGCGGGGGCTCTCGATTATATTGATTGTATCGGAGGAGGAAATATCCCCAAGGACGACTCGGACAAAATTGATGTTAACGGCAGAGAATTTGCAAGGGTATCTGCTCAGTTTGAAAGCACCGATGACCTTAGGGAATTTATGGAGGAAAGCCTGACTCAAAGGCTCATTGACAGCAGATATTCTCATATTCTCGGCACTGACGAGCCTTACTATGTTGACGAAAACGGCGGACTTTACGGCTATGTCACCGCAAAGGGCTGCGGATATGCGTGGATACTCGTTGATGACAAGCCTGTTATTGAGATAACAGATATCTCCGAGGACAGCTTTACCGCATCAATTAAGTTCGATAACTATGGCGGAGAATGCGATATGGTCATGAATATCGTTTCCGACAGCGGAGTGTGGAAGATAGACCGCATCTCATACGACGGACTTGAATTCTGATATACTGCCGCAGCGCCCGACAGACCTATGTCACGGGTGCTGCGGCAGTTATTTTTATCAAAAAGAAATAATTTTCAGTCTGCCTCAAATAAATAGCATACAAATATTCTATGAGAAACGGGTTCAATGCTAACGTTACCGAGCCGCAAAGCATAGAAATTCCTGCTGTTTACCTAACGAGTTGGCTTCAGCGACACGCTGATTTTAATATTCTCTTGAAAAATTTTCCGGAATATAGTATAATAGAACAGAAATCAATTATGGGGGAATGGAGCTTTATGAAAATTAAAAAGGGTATTGTTCTGCTCGAAGCACTGGCGGTAATGGTCCTGACATTTGTATTATCCTATACCGATGCCTTCTATACACTTGACAGTCTTATGAAGGATAAGATCTATCAGTCACCGAGAGGTATAAACAACAAGATAAAGATCATTGCCGTGGACGATAAGACCCTCCAGGATATCGGTCCCTTCGGAACATGGTCAAGGCAGAAATATGCCGATGTGATAAATGCCCTGGGTGATGAGCCTGCTGTTATCGCAATGGATATCATGGTATTCGGCAGCATGGACGAAGAGGGTGATGAGGCGTTTATACGGGCGTGTGCCGAGCATGATAATGTGGTTCTCGGCTCCTATATAAACTATAACAGCGCTTATAAGATAAGTGCCGACGGAAAAGCCTATATTGATACTATGAATATCGAAAGCATAGAGCAGCCAATTGCATGGGAAAATGGCGGCTGTACCACGGGCTTTGTTAACTGCTCTCCCGATGAAGACGGTATCGTGCGTTCCATCGTTCTTACCGCACAGGCGCCCGAGCTTTACGGAGATACGGTATTCAAGAGCCTTGCCTCCCAGACATACAGCAAATACTGCGAAAAAATGGGCATTTCCGAAAATACTCCCAGGCTTGATATCCGTAACCGTATGTGGATAAACTATGCGGGAAAGCCCTATGATTATGAGCATATACCCCTGAGTGCCGTTCTTGACGGAAGCGTTGACCCAAAAATATTCAAGGACTGCGTTGTTATGATAGGTGCGTATGCATCGGGACTCCAGGATCAGTATGCTGTTCCCGTAAGTGCCGACCTTATGCATGGAGTTGAGATACACGCAAATATCCTTCAGTGCCTTATTGACGGTAAATATCCCGTTCCCGCAGACCGTGGACTTGCATCAATAATAGGCGCTCTTGCCGCAGCCTGCATATATATTATTGCAAGGCTTGCATCAATAAAGGTGTCCACACCCGTGTCCATAGCTTCGGCAGGCCTTTATATCGGTGTGGGAGTAATGCTTAATAATTCGGGCACCATTATCCCCCTGATATATTCGCCAATGTTCATGATACTGGGCTATCTTGTAAATCTCGGCAGAGGCTACATAAGCGAGGCTCTGGAAAAGAAAAAGATAACCGACGCTTTCAAGAAATATGTTGCTCCCCAGGTGGTTGAAGAGCTGGCGAAAAAGGGCGGCTATCAGATTAAGCTCGGAGGCGAAAACCGCCATATAGCAGTGCTTTTCGTTGATATAAGAGGCTTTACTCCCATGTCAGAGAGCCTTGAGCCTGAGCAAGTGGTGGATATCCTTAACAGTTATCTGAATCTTACCACTAACTCCATTTTCAATAACGACGGAACTCTCGATAAATTTATCGGTGACGCCACAATGGCTGTTTTCAACGCTCCCTTTGATCTGGACGATTATATTTTCAGAGCAGTCAAGACCGCCTGGGATATAGTTCAGGGCGGAAATGAAATAGAGGATAAATTCCTTGAAAAATACGGCAAATCTGTTAGCTTCGGTGTAGGAGTAAACTGCGGAAACGCCGTTGTGGGCAATATCGGCTGTGATTTCAGAATGGATTACACAGCTATCGGTGATACCGTCAACACTGCCGCAAGGCTTGAAGCCAATGCCAAGAGGGGACAGGTGCTCATCAGCGAGTATGTGTATGAGGAGGTCAAGGACAGAGTGACCGTTGAGCCTGTGGGCGAGATACCCTTAAAGGGCAAATCCAAGGGAGTATTTGTGTATTCTCTTACAGGAATTACAGGCACAGTATCACAAGAATAACATATTTTTTTCATAGATAATCGGTTTTATTCGTCGATAATTTACATTTTTTTAACAATACTATTGACTTTTTCATGGCAATGTGGTATATTGTTTGTGTAAAATTGTTTATATTGTGTTGTTTTGCAGAAAATAATACGTCAACAGGACGGTGATAGTCAGAAAATGAAGGGCAGTATTACTTTTATTTCGGTAAAAAGCGACCCTAAGGTTTACAATCTCGATGATTTCGGGAAAAGAGAGGTCACCCTCGGACGAGGAGATTTTCACGGACAGACCGATGAGCTGAGAAATGATATCAGTGTTCCTGCGGATATGTCGATAGTTTCCAGAGCGCACTGTACATTTATCAAGACCGAAGAAGGCTGGAGCATTCGTGATGACAACAGCTTCAACGGACTTCTTTACAACGGAATGAAGATAACCGTCAGAAATATGCATGACGGTGATAAGTTCTACATAGGCACCGATGACAGCGAAAAATGTATCATCGCCTATTCATCGGAGGGTGAAAAGGAGGAAACGGGGGACAGAATACCCCTTGATGGCAAAAGACGGTTTATTATCGGAAGAAGCACCGAATGCAATTATGTCCTTTCTCACCCATCGGTGTCACGCATTCACTGTGTAATAACCGAGGTTGCGGGTGAATACTATATAGCGGATAATGCTTCGCTCAACGGTGTCCTCCTCAACGGCACCCTTCTGAAAAAAAGCACCAAGCTCTGCGAAATGGATAAGTTCTCCATTGCAGATACCACCTTTGTATTCTATAACAAGGGACTTCTCATAATGAAGAACAGGGGCGGCGTCAGCGTTGTTGCACAGTCCCTCGTTAAAAAGGTCAAGTCCGATAAAGGCTCAAAGATCATCACAAACGATGTTACCCTTTCCATTGAGCCGGGAGAGTTCACTGCCATTGTCGGCGGCTCGGGAGCAGGAAAGACCACACTTCTTAACTGTCTTTCGGGAATTGCCGATTTCACATCGGGTGATGTTCTTATAAACGGTGAAAGTATTCAGTCGGGCGGACGAAGCGTAAGAAGTATGATCGGATACGTTCCCCAGAAGGATATCGTTTACGATAACCTTACCCTTGAGCATATGCTGGTGTATTCCGCAAAGCTCAGAATGCCTGGAGATGTATCTGCCGAGGAAATAGAAAAGAAAATAACCGAAACCCTTGAAATGGTCGAGCTTACCGCTCACAGAAAGACCATGATAAGCAAGCTTTCGGGAGGACAGAAAAAACGTGCCAGCATAGCAGTTGAACTGCTTGCTTCACCGAAGCTGTTCTTCCTTGACGAGCCTTCCTCGGGTCTTGACCCCGGAACGGAAAAGCATCTGATGCAGATGCTCAAAAAGCTTGCAATGTCGGGAAAAACCGTTATCATGGTAACACATACCGTTCAGAATATCGGAATGTGCGACAGGCTTATCTGCATGGGCAACGGAGGAAGACTCTGCTATTCGGGAAAGCCAGCAGATGCGCTGGAGTTTTTCGATGTGGAGAACCTTACCGATATTTACGACCAGCTTAACGAAAACTCTGTTGAGGTTTCCGAAAGATTCCGCATGGGCAGGAAGGTTTCCGAAAATGCGGTGCTTCCTGCAAATAAGGTCAAGGACGACAAGAAATACGATTTTGCAAGAAGCTTCAAGCAGTTTACCGTCATGACAGGAAGATATGCGGAGATAATGCTCAACAGCCGTTTCAGGCTGATACTTCTGGGACTTATGCCTGTGGTGCTGTCGCTTATCGTATGTGCAGCGTTCCAGGCAGATGGTAATCTATATAATTACCTTGGCATAACGATAAACAGGACGAGCCTGCCGTTCCTCGTTGCAGAGGATTCCATGAAGCTGCTGTTCTCCTTCTCGTGTGCCGTGTTCTGGGTGGGAATATTCAATTCCGTCCAGGAGATAAGCAAGGAAAGGGTCATTTTCGAGCGTGAACGCTTTGCAGGCATAGGCTCATTGCCCTATGTGCTGTCAAAATTTGCGGTCATCGGCGTGCTGTGTATTATCCAGGCTGCGATAATGTCTGCCGTGTTCATGTATTTTACCGACACCTGCGCTACCATCGACGGCGATATGGATTCCGTGACAGCTCTGTCTATGAGTATGAGCAGCGACGGTCTTGTATTCTCAGACGGCGGTATGTGGCTTGAATTCTTCCTTACCGTGTTCTTTACGATACTCGGAGCAATGTCCCTGGGACTTCTTGTTTCGGCAGCTGCTTCAAATGAAATGGCGCTTGTTATCTGCCCTGTGTGTCTGCTTCCTCAGATACTTTTCTCGGGAGTTGCCTGCACACTTTCGGGCTTCTCGGAGGCTGTTTCAAAGTTTATCACCTGCCGCTGGGCTTGTATCGCATTCTTTACCTCTTCGAACATCAATTCCCAATATCAGAGCTGTACTTATGACACAGGCTCATGGGTCAAGACAGAATTTTCAAACGGCTTTGGCGTCGATGAAGCATATTCCCAGTCAAAGGAATATATTTTCGGACTTGATCCCGTTATCAGTTCATGGATAGTGCTCGCATTAATGACCATTGTTTGCGTTGCACTGGCTGTACTTTTCGTTTATCTCAGAGGACTCAGAATATCGCCTCTGAAAAAGCATAAATAGTATTATAAATAAAGGAGTTTTTATTATGAAGAAATTCACATCAAGAGCATTAGGCCTTTTCTCCGCTTCCGTTATGGCTATGACAGCATTTACTGCTTGCGGAGGCAGCGATTATGAGCAGTATGCATCTGCATACAAGAAGGTAACAGCAAGCGGCGGCATGGACGCTGATTTCAATGTTACACTTGTAATGGACGGCGTAACAAAGACCTCCAAGGGCAACTTCAAGCTTGATACCTCCAACGGCAACAACGTTCTTTACTATGAGATGAATGTTGACGGAGCGGATATTATCCAGTTCTCCGACGGCGAGTATATCTATACCGAGTCCGACGGACATAAGACAAAGTATGCTATCAATTCCAAGCCTGCAGCTTCCGCAGACAGGAACGAGGTCCAGGAGAAGGATGCTCAGTCAAGCGGCACAGGCGAGTTTAACACAGAAGAATTCCTGAAGGAATTTTCCAGCTTCCTTGAAGCAGGAAAGATCAAGGAGCTTGGACTTCTTTCTCCTATCGAGAAGGCTGCAATCACAGAAGTAAAGGCAGAGGGCAGCACCGATAAGACCTTCACACTTAGTTTCTCCGACAGCCTTGTTAAGAAGTATCTTAACATCATGATCCAGAACGAAACAGGCAAGTCCGGAGGCGAGGCTCTTACTATCGACGAGCTTAATGACTTCTCCTACACAGCAACGAGCAAGGACGGCATTATCACAGGCACCGTTTACAGCGGCGTTCTCCAGGTAAAGGTACCCGCTTCCCTTATGGCTTCCGGCACAGAAGCAACCTACAATATGGACTTTACAATTGATATTGACTTTGTAAATCCCGGAAGTGCTGTTTCCGTAACTATTCCTTCTACCGACGGATTTGATCTTATAGGCTGATAACTGAAAGGAACCGATATGTCCACATTTGATCCTACACAGATAGAAATTACCGACAGACAGTCGCTCATTCATCTCGGAAGCCTTGATTCCTTCGATATTACCGAAGGCGGAAAAAAGGCTGCAAGGCTCATTCTTGACTACCTTAAAACAGGCAAGGAAAATGATCTCAGGAAGGCTATCGAAATATATGAGGAGATAATCCCCAATGAGAATTTCGGCGGAGAATATACCGCCCTTGAATGGCTGTGCAAATATTTCCTTTCCGACGAAAAAACCAAAGCTGAGCAGACCTCTCAGCCTATGGTAAGAAGCTTCCGCAATCTTCTTTGTGATAACGATTATGACAATCTTATCACATATCTGAGCTACAAATACCATATCATCGAGTACGGTGACGGTGACAACAGTGAAATGAAGGCTCGTATGCGCTTTCTTGAGGATTATATCCTTTTCAACAATCCCGACAGAGAGCGCTGGGAAACTACCCGTGAAAATATCGAGAAATTCGGTCTTGAAAAGGGTACAAGGATAGCTGATGTGGGCTGTGGACCCGGATACTATACCTTCCGTTTTTCCGATATCGTCGGTGACGAGGGAAGGGTATATGCAATCGAAACCAATCCCCGTCATCTTGATGTGCTGAGGAAATATGTTGCCGAGAACGACGTGAAGAACGTTGAGGTCGTAGAAAGCAGCTTCGAGGGTATAGGTCTGTCTGCAGATGTCAGAGTAGACGCAGTTTATATCTGTTCGCTGTATCATAATGTGTACGCAGCATTTACCGATGCTGAAAGAAACAGCTTTGTCGGCAGCATCCGCCGTGCCCTGGGCGATGGCGGAAAGCTGATAATCGTTGACAATGACCTTGTTACCGAGGAGGAGCTTCCTTATCACGGTCCCTATGTCAACAAAAGTATGCTGGTAAGCCAGCTTTACTATTACGGCTTTAAGCTCACCGAAAGCTTCCAGTTCACTCCTCAGAGATATGTTCTCATTTTTGAAATGACGGAAATCCCCGAGAAGGCACCCGAAAAACCTGCAGACCTCCCCGATAATGTAGTTTTTGTCGGTTCTCCCGCATCTCTCGTAAGATACAGGATAATCGGAACCTCTACCTCTGGATATACTATCAGAGGCAAAAGACAGGGCCGCATCATGTATGAGGGTCTGTGCGAGAATAACAGGGAAAAGCTTTCGGCAGCATATGAGGGCTTCAGCAGCCTTTATCCTCTGGAGCGTGTTGGCGATGATTATACCGCTCTCATGTGGTTTATCAAGTATTTCCTTGCCGATGAAGACACCCGCAGGGAAATGAAGAGCGACAAGCTCACGGAATTCTACTGCAATTACTTCAGCGAGAATGATTTTGACCGTCTGAAGCAGTATCTTTTCTATAAGTTCCATCTGGAGCTTCCCAATCAGGAGGACGCTTCCGAGGATACTAACTTTGAATATACAGGCAAGCAGTTCCCCATAAATATTCTCAACGAGTGGAATGAATTCCTTATATTCAACAATCCTAACCGTTATCTCTGGGAAAAGACCGACGAGATGCTCAGATTTATTGATATCCGTGAGGGAGAAACCGTTGCCGATATCGGCTGCGGCGGAGGATATTTCTCATGGCAGTTCTCCAAGGCAGTAGGTCCAAAGGGCAAGGTCGTTGCTACGGAGATCAATAAGAATGCGCTTCATTATCTTGATGAATACATAGAGTTCAGCGGCACAAAGAATATCAAGACTCTTACCGCAAAAATGAACGATGCCTGCCTGCCCAAGGATAGCATGGACGTTATCTTTATGTGCTCCATGTACCATGCGGTGTATATCACCGACA
>CAMAIG010000025.1 GCA_945835085.1 uncultured Ruminococcus sp.
AAGGGCGTTACAGGCAATCTCTCCCTTATGCCGCTTTTTGAGGCGTATACGGATATCGTTGCATTGTTCAGAGCCGAAAAGCCCCAGGAGGCAAAGGCTCGTCTGCTGGAGATCCTGCCTGTACAGGAAAAGATCGTTGAGTGCATCAAAGCAAATTCCTGACAGGGATCGCTTCGGGCATTTTTGCCCGTGTGATGTGTTCACAAGGGTTTTATTAATTGCAATATAGTTGATGATATGCAAAATGTCGGTCGTTTCTTACTACAAGCTGAAGCTAAGAAGATAATATATTGAAAAATAGGGTGCTTTCCGCAAAAAAACGGGAGCACCTTTGCTTTTATAAATGATAAGGTGAAATAAAATATAAAATTAATGTAAAAGGTAAATGTTGTGCTTTTCTATTGACTTCTATTGAAAAAAATAGTATAATATTAAGGTAAATTGAACAAATTTGACGTATTAATTGAAGGAGACTAATATTTCAATGAAATATTCATTTGTTATCCCCTGCTATCGTTCGGAAAAAACCATTTCCGGTGTAGTAGAGGAGATAAAACAGACTGCCGTTAAGGAAAATATCACGGATTATGAGATCATTCTTGTTAATGACTGTTCCCCCGACGGTGTATGGGAGGTCATTGATGCTCTCGCCCGTGAGGATTATCATATCAAGGGGATAGATCTTGTCAGAAATTTTGGTCAGCACGCTGCTCTCCTTGCAGGCTACAGCCGATGTACGGGAGATTATATCGTATCTCTTGATGATGACGGACAGACTCCTGTTAATGAACTCCGAAAGCTCATTGACAAGCTTGAAGAAGGCAACGATGTCGTTTATGCGTATTATGAGAAAATTCAGCGTTCTGCTTTCAGACAGATGGGTACAGCCATTTCCCTGATGATGTGCAGGTTTATCCTCGGGGCACCTAAGGATTTTAATGCAAGCTCGTTTTATATTGCAAAAAGAATCATCATTGATGAAATGATAAAATATAAAAATGCATTTCCGTTTATTGCAGGGCTTATACTCAGAACCACACGAAAGATTGGCTATGTTCCCACGACCCACAGAGCAAGAGCCGAGGGAACATCGGGATACAGCATAAAAAGGCTTGTTTCATTATGGCTCAACGGCTTAACGGCTTTTTCCGTAAAGCCCCTTGAAATAAGCTCGATCATCGGATTTATTCTTGCTGTTCTCGGATTTATCGGTGTCATAGCTACTGCTGTCAATAAGCTTATACACCCGGAGGTGCTTGAGGGCTGGAGCTCGATAATATCGGTCGTTTGCTTTATAGGCGGTATTCAGCTTATGATGCTTGGTCTTATCGGTGAATATATTGGACGTATCTACATATGTATCAATAATTCACCTCAATATGTGATCCGTCAGGAAACAGACAGTAATGATCGGAGCGGATGTGAACACAATGAAAATAATTGACGCCGTCTGGGAAAAGCGAAATCTCGGCGTAAGCTGTCTGGAGCTTCATTTTGATAACAGCGATAATGCCGATGATGTGAGGAAAGAGCTTTCTTCTCTGAGCTTAAAAGAATACAATGTGGCAAGAGTTCCTTCCTCCAATACGGAGGTTTGCAGGGTGATAAGGGAAAGCGGCTTTGAATTTATAGAAGCGGCTATTACTCTTACCCATGACCTAAAAAGCATCTCCGTCAGAAAGGGGCTTGAAAAGCTTTGCGAAAGCTGCAGCTGTGCCCCCATGGACGACAGTGATGTGGAATATATGGAGGCTCAGATAGATAAGGGTATTTTTGCTACCGACAGGATATCTGTTGACCCTCGCTTTGGGAAGGAACTGTCTGCAAGGCGGTATAAGCTGTGGATGCGTGATCTTATCACTCAGGGAAATATTCCCATGAAGGTAATGGTAAAAGGAACGCCTGTGGGATTTTTTATCAGCAGGGAAAGGTCACCTAAGGTTTATGACGGCGTTCTGGCAGGTGTTTATTCGGAATTTGAAGGCACCGGAATGGGCTACTGTGTACAGTATCAGGGGCTTGTGCGGACAAAAGAGCTTGGTGCAAAAAAATATATCGGGCATATTTCGGGAAATAATGTTCCCGTTGGAAAGATAGTTTTATCCCTCGGATTCGGGTTGGATGAAATAGAGTATATCTTTATAAAACATAATTAAAAGGAGAGTATCAATATGACTGAAATGGAAAAAATCGCTATGTTAGAAGAAATAATGGAGCTTGATGAGGGAACTCTCACCGCTGATTCTGTTCTTGAAGAATTTGACGAGTGGGACTCTATTACCGCTCTTTCAATTATCGCAATGATGGACGAAACCTATGGCAAGACTATCACCGGTGCAGAGGTCAAGAGCTTTAAAACAGTAGGCGATATTCTTAAGATCATGGAGTGAATCAAATAATGAATGATCTGATGGACCTTTCCCACAGAAAAATAATGATAACCGGTGCTTCGTCGGGCATAGGCAGAGCGGCAGCTATCCTTGCTTCCGAAAAAAATGCTTCTCTCGTCCTTTGCGGCAGAGATGAAGGCAGGCTGAACGAAACTCTGCAAATGCTTGAAAATAAAGAGCGTCACATTCTTATTCCCTTTGATATAAGGTCATTTGACTCTTATAATGACGTTTTTGACAGGGCTGTTTCGGACGGAAATAAGCTAAGCGGGCTTGTTCATTGTGCAGGCATTGCAAAGCCGCTTCCTTTGAGAATGATGAAATACAGCAGGATAACCGAAACGATTGAAACAAATCTGTCATCATTTGCTCTTCTGGTGTCTATGTATGCAGGGAAAAAATATTCGGAGGGCGGCAGCATTGTGGGGATCTCGTCTGTAAATTCCCGTTTGCCTCAGCAATATATGTCCGTTTACGCTGCGTCAAAGGCAGGGCTTGAAGCGTTTGTCAGATCCGCTTCTCTTGAACTGTGTGAACGGAATATCAGGATAAACTGCGTTGTGCCCGGGGCTGTGGATACTCCTATGGCTCAAAGCAC
Organism: uncultured Ruminococcus sp.; assembly: GCA_945835085.1. Taxonomy (GTDB): domain Bacteria; phylum Bacillota; class Clostridia; order Oscillospirales; family Ruminococcaceae; genus Huintestinicola. The sequence goes on from CAMAIG010000025.1 coordinate 2,989, forward strand.
AGATCCCGAGCAGCTGGAAAAAATCATCGGCAGGCAGCTTCTCGGACTGACAGACCCTTCCGAAATAGCAAATGTGATCTTGTTTCTGCTTAGCAGTGCTTCTTCTGCAATTACAGGTGCAGCGATCTCTGCCGACGGCGGCAGGCTCGGTCAATAACTTATGAGGTAAGAATATGGCGGCATTGTTTATAGATCGTGACAACAAAGAATACAGTGCAGAGGACGTTTATGAGTCATTGATAAGCATCGGGGCACATGATTGTGATGCTCTTTTTATTCATTCGGATATTATGCTCGGCCGCACTCCTCCGGGGTTTAAAAGAGCCAAATATCTGGAGGAACTGGAACAGGTTTTTCTGAAGCTTGGGGTTAGATCACTGATATTTCCCACATTCACATACAGCTTCTGTAATAATGAAGCTTATGATGTGAATGTCAGCAAGACCTCCATGGGTGCTTTCAATGAATATATGAGAAAAAGAGAAGGACGATACCGTACTCTTGATCCTTTGCTTTCTGTGTCTGTTCCCGAGTCTTTGAGGGAGCACTTTGAAAACCCGGGAGATCATTCCCTGGGTCAGGGCAGCGCCCTTGATGTGCTCCATAATACCGACGGTGTGAAGTTTCTTTTCTTCGGTGTAAGAATGGGCTGCTGCTTTACCTATCTCCATTATATTGAAAAAATGCTTGATGTTAAGTATAGATTTGATATGCCCTTTGAAGGGAAGATAATAGACCACAGCGGTAATTGCTTTTCAAAGACCCAGTATATCCATACCGCCTGCTTCGGGGTGAAGCCTGCCGACTTCTATTATTTTGAAGATGAAATGGAAGAAAAGGGCTTCCTAAATAAGGTTCGTCTGGGTGACAGTTTGGCTGCGTGTATTTCCGAAAAGGACGCATACAGAGAGATCTCTGACAAAATACATGGGAATATCAATTATTTTCTTGAGAAGCCCTTTACCGACGCCGATCTTGAACACAGATACACAAAGGGGCTTGACGGCTCCCGAGTTACACATTGTTAAGGTTAGGTGATAATTGATGAACATAAATTTCCTGGATATTTTTGAAAATACCGTTAAAAAAAAGATAAATGATACTGCCGTAGTACACAGAGAAAGCTCTGTTACATTCAGTGAGCTTATGTTATCGGCAAAAAATGCCGCTTGTTCACTTATCGGTATCATAGGAAATTCCGTTAACGTTCCTGTTGCGGTTTTTCTGCCAAAGCAGATCAGCACAATAATCGCTGACCTTGCAATAATGTATTCCTGTAACCCTTTTATGAATCTTGATGTCAAGACTCCAAAGGACAGGATATTTAATACAATGGAGCTTATAAAGCCCCTTGCTGTTATTACCGACGAAAAAAACAAGGCATTTTTTGACGGAACATCTTATAATGTCATTCTGATCGATGAGCTTATCAATTCGGGCAAGGCTGACGAGGAGCTTTTGCTTGAACGCCGAAGCCGCCTGATCGACACCGACCCCATGTGCCTTATCAATACATCGGGTTCAACAGGAACACCAAAAAGCGTTGCTCTTAATCATAGAAGCTTTTTTGATTTTATGTATTGGTCTGTTGAACGTTTTGGATTTGATGACAGCTTTGTGGTGGGTTCGCTCTCGCCGGTTGTTTTTGATATATATGACTTTGAGCTTTGTCTGATGATGATGTGCGGTGCGAAGCTTGTTCTTTTAGACGCATCGCTTGCTTCATTCCCTGCAAAATTATTGGAAGGCTTGAATAAGAACTCAGTGAACTTTATTTTCTGGGTGCCTTCAATTATGGTCAATATTGCAAATATGGACCTTCTTAACAAAATAGATATCCCTCCTCTGAAATTGGTATGGTTTGCGGGAGAGGTATTCCCCACAAAACAGTTCCTTTATTGGTATGATATCATGAAGAATACCATGTTTGTCAATATGTACGGTCCTATCGAGATAACGCTCGACTGCACCTATTATGCAGTTGAGAAACGTCCCGATGAAAACAAGCCACTGCCCATAGGAATCCCTTGCCGAAATACAGATATCCTTATTTTAAACGATGATGACAAGCTGTGCACAGCCGGCGAGGAGGGAGAGCTTTGTGTAAGAGGTACATCTCTTGCAATGGGTTATTACAATAACCCGGAAAAAACATCGGCAGCTTTCGTTCAGAACCCTCTTAACACCGCTTATCCCGAAACCATTTACAGAACGGGCGATATTGTATTTTGCGATGAATTCGGGCTTATACATTTCTGCGGAAGAAAAGACAGCCTGATAAAGCACATGGGATATAGGATAGAGCTGGGAGAGATCGAACACGTTCTTATCAATAAGCTGATGCTTGTTAAATATTGCTGTGCAGTGTATAATTATTCAAAGAAAAAAATAGTTCTTTACTACGAAAAGGATTCCGATATCTCTGCTGCGGATTTCAGAAATGCGATCAAAACGGAATTTCCTGCGTATATGATGCCTTCGGAGTATATCCGTATGGAGCTTCTGCCAAGAAATGCAAACGGAAAGATCGACAGGCTTCTGCTAAAGAAAAAGACAAATGAGGAGGATTGAATATGGAAGAAATAATTGCTATGCTTAATGAGATCAGACCTGAACATGACTTTGCTTCCAGCGAAGATTATATAGAAGACGGTCTGATTGATTCCTTCGACATAATCACTCTTATCAATATGCTGGAGGAGAAATATAACATTTCCATTGACGGGATAGATATTATCCCCGAGAATTTTAACACTGCGGAAAATATCGCTGAGCTTGTAAGAAAAAGCGGAGGAAATATATAATTATGCAGATGTGGTTTAAAGGAAAAAGGATATCGTCAATGCTCGGAATTGTTCCCGAGAATGAATATCTTTTTGACGATGAGGTCGGAAATTACGATTTCCCCGAAAAGCAGACAATGAGATTGAAAAAGGTCATGGGATATAACAAGCACAGGATCTCAAAGCCCGATTCGGCTGCTTCCGATTTTGCACTTTTCGGAATGGAGCATATGCTGAAAAATAACTGGATAGGCAAAGAGGAGATCGGTGCGATAATCGTTGTAACACTCTGCCCCGATCATTTTGTTCCCCATATCAGCAATATCGTTCACGGCAAGCTTGGTCTTGATAATGATGTTCTTTGCATAGATATCCCTCAGGGCTGCTGCGGATTTCTTGTGGGACTTTCCCAGGCATTTATGCTCCTTGAGCATATGAAGGATAAGAAGGTCGTTGTTATCAACACCGATATCCTTAGCCATAAGGTTTCCAAAAAGGACAGAAACGATTTCCCCCTTATCGGAGATGGAGCTGCTGTAACTGTTGTGGAAAATTCAAATGATGACAGGGAAATATATTATGAGATGCATATGGACGGCAGCAGAGGCGACGCTCTGATAATTCCTGCAGGCGGATTTCGTATGCCCAGCACAGCCCAAACCGCTGTTATGGAAAATACGGGTGACGGAAATTACCGTTCTCTCGATAATATGCATATGGACGGCAGCGCTGTGTTTAATTTTGTCCAGGTAGAGGTGCCGCCGCTGCTGGAAAATACTTTCAGAAGCTGCGGCATAACAGTTGATGATATCGACTGGTTCCTTTTCCATCAGCCGAATAAATTCATGCTTCAGAAGCTTGCCGAAAAATCGGGCATACCCTTTGAAAAAATGCCTATGAATCTTGTGGAAAACTTCGGTAATCCAAGCGGCTCTTCCATTCCTCTTGTTACGGTTTCAAACATTGCCGACAAGCTTATCGAGAATGAATACAAATGCTGTTTCTCGGCATTCGGCTCAGGTCTTGCATGGGGCTCAATGGTAACAGACCTGGGAAAGCTCTCCCATTGTGAGCTGATCGTTTCGGATCTCTGATTTTTGCAAGGAGATAAAATGTGGACAAACATACTCTTATTGAAAGGATAAACGATCTCAGGCATCGCGGCAAAAAGTGCAGTACCAACTGTTTTTATAGCTTTGCTCAGTCTGACAAGACAGAATGGGAGGTCTTTTCCTCCTCCGAAACCCTTATCATTATCAATGAGGAGAATATGACCTTTCGTGTATGGTTTTATTCAACAGACCCCGAAGATCTGTCACAGGCTTTGAAAAATTGCTTTCCCGAAAAAGAGCTTGTGGCTGAGATCACCTCAAAAGCTCCCGACACGATGAAGAATGAGCTTTTGAATGGCGGGTTTTATGAATTGGCACGAATGCAGCGCTTTTCAAATGGGAAGATCTCGGATATCCTTTCCGAAAGCAGTATTGCAGCTAAGTATGAGGATAATTCGATACCAAAGGCTGCCGTATTATCCGACGCAGAAGATATCTATGATTTTATGTGGGGTGTTTTTGATACAAGGATAAGCCATCTGCCCGATAAAAAGCAGCTGTGTGAGGCTGTGGAAAATGGTGAGTTTACTGTTTACAGAAACGGTTCTTCCCGATTGACCGCTCTTTTGCAGGCGGCTGTTTCAAAAAAAAGCTTTTATATCAATCAGGTGATAAATAAGGACGACAGCCGTATCATTCATGCCATAATGATATCAAAATTAAAGGAATATATTCACAGCGGCGGAGAATATGTTTATTCATGGATAGAGGACACAAACATTCCGTCTTTGAAATTTCATGCCAAATATGGTCTGAAGCCTGATGGATTATGGAATGTTGTATATGTCAGGAGCAAAAAGTGAAGGAATATAAAATTGGTTCAACAACGGTATTTTCTTTTGACTGGGATTATATCAGCTCCCATTGCTATATGATAGCAGGAGAGAAAAATGTTATTCTGATAGATCCTGTTCTGACCGATGAAACGGAGAAGGCTTTTAAAAGCATATCCGAAAAGCATATCCATGTCATACTCACTCACGAGCATTTCGATCATATAAACGGCGTTCCTCTGCTTAGAAAAATATGCACCGCGACAGTATACTGCAATAATGTATGCTCCGAAAAAATCAAAATGCCTTCAAAAAATCTATCCGATAAAGCAGATGTTATCGCAATGTTTGATAAGACCGCTGTGCATGGAAATGTTCAGCCCTTCTGCTGTGAAGCGGATATCTGCTTTGAGAATGAATATTCATTTTCTGTCGGGGGGCATTTCATTAAAATGATAACGACCCCCGGGCATACCGACGGAAGCATTTGCGTTATCCTTGATAATGAATTATTATTCAGCGGTGATTCATTGCTTGATACTCCAACGATCACACGGCTTCCCGGAGGAAGCAAAAAAGATTTTCAGAATATTACCCTGCCCTTTTTCCGCTCTCTGACCGAAAATATCAGAATGGTTTTTCCCGGCCATGGAAGCCCCGGTACTATGGAGCAGCTTCTGAAAATAAACACCTAAAAAATCCCGATGCTGTCGGAAAATAATTGACAGCATCGGGTTGTTTTTTTATCAGTTATTTTGCGTCGTTTCTTATGCCGAGGAAATACTCTTTTGCAGTGTCGCCGTTTACAGGTCTTGCAAAGCGGAAGCCCTGAATGTAGGAGGTGCCGATGGTATCCACTATCTGCTCCTGCTTCTCGGTTTCAACGCCCTCGGTAAGTATCTTCACGTTCTGCTTGATGAACGCCTGGGCAATAAACGTGAGGATAAAGTATGCCTTTTCGGATTTTTCCGCACTGTAAACAAGAGATTTGTCTATTTTCAGGTACTCAAAGGGAAGCTCTATCATATTGGAAAGGTTTGAGTAGCCTGTGCCGAAATCGTCCATATAGAATTTTATTCCGAAGTTTCCAAGCTCATTCATCATCATTTTTACATGGCTGAAATTATCTATGATAACGCTTTCGGTGATCTCTATCCTCAGCTTTTCGGGAGGGATATTATATTTTTGTACGGTTTCGACCACCTTTTCAACGATATCGTTTCGCATTATCTGCTGAACGGAAAAGTTTATCGAAATGGCTTCAAAGTCGATATTCTCCTTGATAAGCTCCGCAATAAATCGGCAGGATTTATCCAGAACTATTTCGCCCAGACGTACTATAAGTCCCATCTCTTCGGCTATGGGGATAAATTCGTCGGGATAAATGGGACCTATCTCCGTTTTGTTCAGACGGATAAGAGCCTCGGCTGTGCGGAATTTTCCGCTTGAAACCTCGTAAATAGGCTGATAGAACAGATCGAAGTTGTTTTCCTCGGAGTTCAGCTCACGCTTTAGTATCTCGGTTATCTCCTTCTTGCGGCGAATGTTTGCAAGAGCACTGTCATCGCAGTAACAGATATTCGAGGTCTTGTCCTTCCTTGCACGGTTAGCGCAGTATTCAAGAAGCTCGGTAAGCTGTTCGGCGGTTTCAGCCTGATCGGGACAGCTCACTGCCGCAAGGCTTATGCTGTAGCTCACAGCGGTATTGTCAAATTCGAATTCCTTTTCAAGCTCCTTATCCATAGCGGAAATTATGCCCGAAGCCTCCTCGGAGGACATATTATCGAAAATGAAAATAAATTTGTTCTCGGAATAGCGGAAGGAAGGCACTCTCGGCATTACCTTCTCTAATTTGACTGCCGCAAGGGTGATAAGCTTTCTGTGCTTTGATCTGCCGAAGGCTTCCTTCAGTTCACGGGAGTTGTTGACGTTTATCATCACACAGCAGAAGCGGGAATTCTTCTGGAGCCGTTTGGAGGCTGCTTCGGCAAAGCTTCGGCTGCCGTAAAAGCCCGTATTGCTGTCGATGTCCACGATATCGGTGCCCAGGAAAAGGTACATCATGATAAGGGGACCTAGAGCTGCGGTTCCCGTTAGCAGAATGCTTCCTGCCAAAAACTGCACCAGCATTACCATTCCCGAGAGTATGGGGAAAAATGAAATGAGTATCTTCACCCGGAAGGTAGTTTTTCTGTCGTTTTTAATAGCTGTGTAAATTAACAAAACAGCCACATAAAGCATGAAAACATAGGTAAGCTTGCTGAGAGGTCCTCTTACATAGCCTGTTTCGTCAAAGCTGAAAAGCAGCTTTGTGAAGGGCGTGGTCAGAACTATTGCAAGGGAAGGATACAAAGGAATAACAACTGCCTTTGTATAGCGTTTTTTCCAGTCTGAGTCCTCACGCTCGATAATATTAAGAAAGTAGACATAGAATATCGACAGTGTAACAAACAGCAGTGCAAAATACAGCGAAGTCACGATATAATTGAGCCACACGGGCACTATGCCGTAATGGTTGATAAAAACAGAGGAAAGGATATTGCAGAATGAGCTGAGCGAAATGGAAAAAGCACAGGCTACGAAGGTCTTTTTCTCGCTGTTCCATTTAGCTATGCTGAGAGAAACGGAGATGCCTATTAACAGAGATATATACATAGCAATACATTCTGCGGTCACATTGAACGTCATTTTGCATCATCTCCTTAATGCAGCTGTAATTTCATAAAAAAGCTTCTGTTCTTCACAATCAATTATACCACTTATTTTCAAATTTTGTCAAGAAGCCCAAGGCTTCTTATATAAAGCACAGGTAATTTTTCTGTTAAATTTTATGTTTTTATATA
>CAMAIG010000026.1 GCA_945835085.1 uncultured Ruminococcus sp.
ACATTATCCCCTATGTCATTACATATATTGATACCGAAAGTATTTCCAAAAAATATGATATGGGCATTGTGATGATAATGACAGGACTTATAGGCGCTGCTGTAGATATAATGGTTTTAATGAGGAAGAAGAGAGATTACGATAGCGAAGGCGATGATGAAGAGTTTTGCGAGGAAGAGGACAATAAGGACACGGAATAAAAACGGGGCTTATGCAGTTTTTCATGCATAAGCCCCGTTTTTTAATATTCGGCACGAACCTTGTTTGCAAATTCGGTTTTTCCCGAGAAAAATTCGTCTGCATTGGACAGTGTGACCTGCGCTATTGAGGACAGCGCCTCCTCTGTGAGAAATGCCTGATGAGAGGTTATTATTACATTGGGCATTGATACAAGCAGTGAAAGCACCTCGTCATCTATGATATCTCCCGAGCGGTCTTCATAAAAGACATCGGTTTCTTCCTCGTATACATCAAGTCCTGCCGCTGCTATCCTCTTTTCCCTCAGCGCCCTCAGAAGCGCTTCGCTGTCTATGAGCTTGCCTCGGGAGGTGTTGATGATGAACGCATTTTTCTTCATGCGGCGAAGGCTGTCCTCGTTTACGATGTACCTGGTATCCTTTGTGAGAGGACAGTGGAGGGAGATTATATCACTTTCGGCAAAGAGCTTGTCGGTGCTTACATATTCAAAGCCTCTGTCGGCGGCAAATTCATGGTTGGGATAGGGGTCGCTTGCAAGGATATTCATGCCGAAGCCCTTGCAGATATCTATAAATACCTGTCCTATCTTTCCCGTTCCGATAATTCCCGCTGTCTTTCCGTGAAGGTCGAAGCCTGTAAGACCGTTTATGCTGAAATTATAATCCCTTGTGCGGATATATGATTTGTGCACCTTGCGGTTGAGAAGAAGTATCAGCGCCATGGCGTGCTCTGCCACCGCATAGGGCGAATATGCAGGCACTCGGAGTATAGTAAGCTTTCCCTCGGCATATTTCAGGTCGATATTGTTATAGCCCGCACAGCGCATGAGCAGCAGCTCGGTGCCGTTTTCACGGAGAATGTCTATGACCTCGCTGTTTATATCATCATTAACGAATGCACAGACTGCCCTGCAGCCCTTGGAGAGAGCCGCTGTGCCGGGATTCAGCTTATCCTCAAAAAAACGAATGTCATAGTTCTTGTTGTATTTTGTGAAGCTTTCGTAGTCATAGGGCTTTGTGTCAAAAAATGCGATCTTTTCCATAGTTCCTCCCATTATAGTTTGATGTTTTTATTATGCATATTATCACCCTTGATATGCGCTGCTTTCCATTAAAAACACCTCGTCTGCTATCTCCTTGAAAACAGGGCCGCAGGTAAGGTTTCCCGATACTCCCTCCTCTATCATTATTGTAACGGCATATCTGGGCTTTATTGCAGGAAAAAAGCCTGTGAACCAGCAGTTGAGCTTTTCCCGCCCGTATTCGTCATAGGTCCAGGTCTGGGCGGTGGAGGTCTTTCCCCCGCCTGTTGTATGCTCGGGCACTGCGGTCGAATTATCCTTATAAATTGTCGATATCATAAAGCTTCTGAGCTTGTCTGCCGTGGACCTTTCCATGACCCTTTCAAATGCGGGAGCTATGGCTGCGGCAGCGCTTTCGTGGGCAATATCCGTGGTGCCGTGGACAAGTATGGGCTTAGGCTCCATTCCTTCATTTGCAATTGCGGCTGTGAGAAGGGTTATCTGAAGGGGTGTGGCTGTTAGCTTTCCCTGACCAAAGCAGAAATTTGCCTTTTCCTCGGGGACGGCAAGCTCCTCTTCCGATGTGAGATATCCCGAGGCGGAATATATCCCGCTGCACAGTCTTGTTTGGCTGCCAAAGCCTGCTTTTTCGGCAAAATCATGGAGAATGTCCGTCGGTATATCCCGACCCAGGGCTATGAAATAGGGATTGCAGGACTGCACCATTGCCATTCGCATATTAAGATTTCCATGACCTCCGAAAAGGTGACAGCCGAATTCATTTTGACGTATCCGGATGCTGCCTGTGCAGTTATAGGAATAGCTGTCAGAAATGCCGTATTCCACGGCGGCTCCTGCGGTTATGAGCTTAAATATAGAGCCTACGCTGTATGCCGAGAATGCACGGTTTATAAAGGGAGAATCGGTGCTGTCAAGGCTGTTTTCGGGGTATATAGGGTCAAAAACGGGCTTGCTTACCACAGCGCAAAGCTCTCCCGTGGCAATATCCATTACTATGGCAGCACCCTTTTCCACATTCGCCATTGCCTTTTCGCATATCTGCTGGATATCCTTGTCGATGGAAGTGAGAAGCCCCGTTTCGTAGCTTGAGGTGTATTTCAGCGAAAGTCCGCTGCCCTCCAGCATATCTCCTTTGGCGTCAGTGCTGTAAATGAGCGTCACTGTGCTTCTGGGCTGCCTGAGAATATCGTCATAGCCCATTTCAAGTCCGCATACGCCGCATTCCTCTCCCGTGTAGCCGATTATATGTGCTGCGGGCTGATCCTCCGAGTAGCGTTTTTTTACGGTTATCACATCTGCCGAGGAGATGTCCTTTGTATTTACCTCGCATAGAAAAAGTGCGCTGCCGTCAATGCAGCTTTCGTATTTATCCCTGTCGGTTATTTTTTCATCAAGCTCTGCCCTGTCAGCAGTATCGGGATTGATGGCTGCGATATATGTTTCCTCCGTGTTCACAAGAGGCTCTCCGTGTCTGTCGTAAATATCCCCATAGGAGCAGACAAGGGTTACCTCTCTGGGAGCTGACAAATCAAAGGCAGAGTAATAATCTCTATTGAAATTTATCCTTGTTAGCTGAATTATCAGCCCTGTTCCGCACAGGGCGAAAAGGACTGCTATTATTACAATATTTTTTCCTGCTTTGCTTCGGAACATTATGACCCCTCCGGGATAATTATTGCCGTTGGAGGGATATTTATTCACATAGGGAGTGTTGCCACACTCAGAAAACAAGTTCAAAAAGTATGAGCAGCAGGGGCTGATGCACTGCGTATATTATAAGAGAATGCCTGCCGATAAATCCCACTGCTCCCGATCTTATTCTGTAAAACCAGCCGGGCAGCTTATGCTCCGATATGGGTCTGTAAAGTGCATTTCCTGCAAGAAACATGAAATAATAGGGGATAATGGGAAAATAATCGGCGCTTCGGAAGGTGTCCGATCTTATGCCAATGGGATAAAGGTAGTCAAGCCCCGTGAGCCTCGGGATATTTATCTCTGTGAAAATGAGCCATATGGAGCCTCTGTGGAAATTACGGAAAACTATCCACATCACAAGGGCGAAGGCAAGAAGCCCCTGCCAGGGTATTTTATCGAGAAAGGGCTTTATGAGAGCTGTTATGACCATGCAGGCTCCGAAACAGCTTATCACGCCGAAAACAATCAGCTCCGAGGGCATGAATATTGATGTGGCGGCTGTTATTCCCCAGCCGAGAATATAAAGGAGGGCACCTCGTTTCAGAGAGTTTCGGGAGTAGCCCGCACATATTCCCGAAACCGCAAATAGTACCCACAGAAATCCCGTATGGAAAATTTCAAAGCCGTGATTTCCCGGAGTGAGGAAGGAGGGGATATCCTTACCGTATATGAATTTCAGGTCGTAAAGTATATGATACATTATCACAAGTATCATTGCGATACCTCGGAGAAGATCAAGTATCTCTACCCGTTCTCTTTTTTTCGTATCCATTACGTCCCCCTTATCAAAAAAGCGGCACAAAGCCGCTCCGTCTGTCGAAAAAGTCAAAATGTTGAGCTAAACAGAAAATTCCTTTGCAAATATGGCTTCAATACTATCGTTACCGAGCCACAAAACAAAGGGATTTCTGCTATCTGCCTAACGAGTTGGCTTCATCGGCTCGCTGAATTATTCGTTCAGTGAAACAACGCCGCTGGAGATAGCTTCTTCCGTTCCGTTGTCTTTTCTTATGATGAGCTTTCCGAAGCTGTCTATGCCCACTGCAAGCACATTTTCGGAAACATCGTTTCTTGTAAGGGTTATCTGCTTGCCGATAAGTATAGAGCGGCGGCGGTATTCCTCAATAAATTCCTGGGAGCTTATGCAGTCAAGCTGCTTTTCAAGGCAGTTTAAGACCTCAGCCGCAAGTCTGCTTCGGCTAACGCTTTTTCCCGAAAGCGCACGAATGCTTGTGGCGATATCCTCAAGCTCCTTGGGGAAGGTGGTGTTCAGCACATTTATGCCGATGCCTATTACCGCATAGTCAAGCCCGCCCTGCTCAACGCCTACGGCAGCCTCGGTAAGTATGCCGCAAAGCTTTTTGCCCCCGGCGTATATGTCATTGACCCATTTTATGCCGCAGCTAAGCCCGCTGACATTCTCGATAGCCTGGGCTACTGCCACTGCCGCACAGGAGGTTATCATAAGGGCATGGTCTATAGTAAGCTTGGGACGGATGACCACACTCATGTATATTCCCTGGTTGTTGGGCGAATGGAAGGTCTTGCCCATTCTGCCTCTGCCTGATGTCTGCTGCTCGGAAATAACGGCTGTGCCGTGAACTGCTCCCAGCTGGGCAAGGCTTTTGGCAAAATTATTGGTGGAATCCACCGTCTTGAAAACGTCCATTTTTCTGCCAAGCTGTTTTGTTTCGAGATATGAGAAAATAGAAGGTTCGTTCAGTATGTCATTATCGCTTGTCAGACAATATCCGCGGTTCGTTACGGCAGTTATGGTATAGCCGTCGTCCCGAAGCTGCTTGACTGCTTTCCAGATGGCGCTGCGTGTCATGCCGAGAGCAACAGCGATCTTATTTCCGGAAATGCTTTTTCCTCTGTTTTCTTCAAGTATTTCCAGAACCTTGTCCTTTAAAGCCATGATTTTTTCCCTTCTTAAAATTATAATAAATCGTTATAAAAAAACTGCATCTTGCGGCTCATAGGAATTATTTTCCGCAAGACAAAATAATGTTTCATTTAAATAATATCACAGCCCCGAGATTATGTCAAGCATTTTTGAACATTTTTTGTTAACAAAAAGATTAAAATCTGTATACTAATTTGTGAATGTTAACAATGCTGAAAAAAGGGGGATTCCTTAGGGTAATGCGAATAATGTTTAAATTATCGGTACCGAGCCGCAAAATATATTAACCACAGTAGATAAACCAACGAGTTTGCAGGGGGGCTCCCCCCCCTTCACATAATCCTTTTCCACGAATATACTGATAAAAAATGCATGGGAGGGGAGCATACGGAAGCGGTTTTAATTGCGGCAGCTACTTCTGCGGATATTTTTGCGGCGGTAATGGGACTGAGAGCTGCGGGGATAAAAATGCCCTTGGGAGCATATGGGGCTGCGGCTCTGAGCGGTTCTCTGATACTTCTTATCACATCTGCCGCCGCTATGGCTCTGGGGACGATCGTGCAGCTTGAATGGGCGGTATATGCGTCAAAGGCGCTGCTTTTTGCCCTGGGAGCTTATACTGCTTCGGAGGCGTTTCGGTCAACCGGAAAAAAAGAAAGGCGTGGGGGGATTTTTTCGGGGGCGGATATCATCGGCAGCCCCGAACAGGCAGACAGCGATAATTCAAAGACGCTTTCCCTTTACGAGGCTGCGGCAATGGGGCTTGCGCTTTCCTCGGATTCTGCGCTCACGGGGATAAGTGCGGGTGCTGCGGGCATTTCTCCTCTGAGGATATTTTTCTGCTCTGCCCTTTTCGGGATAATTGCCTGCCTGCTGGGAAATATTGCGGGAGGGTTTCTGGGAGAGAAGCTTAAAGGAAAATTCCCTGCCTCCTTTATTGCAGGGGCGGTGCTTATTCTGCTTGCATTTTTAATAAAATAAGGCTGCGTTACTGTGATGGTTGATTATTTGTCGTTTTTCTGTTATAATGTGGATAAGGTATTGAGCTGAGGAGCGGGGAGCGCCCCGCAGCGAGGTCGCGCCGCGAATTTGTGCGTTGCGGATAATTTGTACCCGCGCCGGTAGGTTTTGCAGAAGTGTGATAACCGTAATGCAGCGGGCTGCCGTACAAACGTTACCGAGCCGCAAATGAAATAGTTATTGCAAAATATTCCAACGAGGTGGCTGCGGCGACACGCCGCTAAATATTACCGGGCCTGAAATAAAAGACCTTGCCGGAGGGAAATTTATTCTTAGCGCTTGAAATGTGCGGGGCAATATGGTATACTCTATTTAACCGAACAATTATCAAGGAGAGCTTCGGTCTGCTCTGTGCGGACCTTTTTTGAGTATGATTATCAGAAATGATTTTGAACAGGCTGCGGCAAAGCAGCTGGCTGCTGATCTGTGCTGTTTGCCCGAGGATTTTTTCGTATATAAAAACGCCGTCACTCTTCCGGGAATGCGGGAGGGACGGCGAAAATTTTCAGGAAGTCCTCATTTTTTCCGTGCCGCTACTATGGGAATGGGTGCGGTGATCTGCGCCGATGAAGCTGTGACGGACTATTCACGGCTTTTATGCTCCGAGAAATCGGGAGCGGAGATATTTTCGGCGGCAACCCTTGCGGGGCTTAACAATGAGCTTAGACGCCACGGCTGCTGCATTGGGGTGATAAACGAGTATTTCCTGCCAAAAAGTACGAGCCGTCCCGCCGTTCCTCATCAGGGCTTTGATATAAGGGTATTTGAGGGCAGCGATATCGAGCTTCTGTACAGATGGGAGGGCTTTGACAACGCCCTTTTACACAGGACCATAGGGGAGCGGTACGATATCCTTGCGGTCTGCGCTATCAGCGGAAATGTGATAATGGGCATTGCAGGGGCTTCACGGGACAGCGAAACTATGGCTCAGATAGGCATTGACGTGCTTGAACAGTACCGAGGCATGGGCATCGGCTCTGCGCTGGCGTCAATATGCGCTTCGGAGGTCATGGGCATGGGTATGGTGCCCTATTACGGGACATGGATGGGAAATGTCATTTCCCGAAGACTTGCGCTTCACTGCGGCTTTTATCCTGCATGGTGCGAGATGTTCTCACTGCAGATAACCGATTAACATATATTTGAAAATGAAAGGAAGGGTTACAATGAAATTTTGCGAAATGGAGTATGTGCGTCCCGATATGGAGGCTCTGAGAGCTAAGGCCGAGGAAGCTGTTGAGCGGATAAAAAATGCCGCCAATGCAGAGGAGGCTGCTGAGGCCTACCTTGACTGGGACAAGGCGGCAGGCAGCTTTAATACCATGAACAGCCTGTGCTATATCCGCCACACCATCAATACCGAGGACGAGTTCTATGATGGAGAAAACGAGTTCTTTGACAACAATAACCCCACTTATACGGAATACAGCCGTAATGTTGCGGCAGCTGCTGCAATGAGCAGGTTCCGCCCACAGCTTGAGGAAAAATTCGGCAAGGTCATGTTTACTAACATTGATGTTTTCCTGAAAAGCTTCTCTCCCGAGATCATTCCCGATATGCAGGAGGATAACAGGCTTTCCACCGAGTATGAAAAGCTTATCGCTTCCGCTCAGATAGAATTTGACGGGAAAAAGCTTACTCTTTCCCAGCTCACTCCCTACAAGCAGTCCCCCGATGACAGCGTAAGACACAGCGCCTGGGCTGCTTCAGGCGGATTCTACAAGGAGCATTATGAGGAGCTTGACAGGATTTATGACGATATGGTAAGGCTTCGTCACGGCATGGCAAAAAAGCTTGGCTATGACAATTTCATCACTCTGGGCTATCTCAATATGTGCAGAAACTGCTACACTGCTGCCGATGTGGAAAAATTCAGGAGCGCTGTTGTTAAATATATCGTTCCCATTGCTGAAAGGCTCTATAAGGAGCAGTCGGAGCACCTGGGAGTAAGCTTTCCGCTGAAATATGCCGACACTGCCATTGCCTATCGTGACGGCAATGCTGTTCCCAAGGGCACTCCAGATGATATCCTTGAAGCGGGCAGGAGATTTTACCATAAGCTCTCTCCTCAGACTGCGGAGTTTTTCGATTTCATGATGGAAAATGAGCTTATGGACGTGCTCAGCAGAAAGGGCAAGGCTGCGGGAGGCTACTGCACCGAGCTGCCTGATTTTGAAAGCCCCTTTATATTTGCGAATTTCAACGGTACTCAGGGAGATGTGGAGGTCATTACTCATGAAGCGGGTCATGCTTTTGCCGCTTATATGAACAGAAAGACACGCCCCGGGGACAATCAGCTCCCCACTCTTGAATCCTGCGAGATACATTCCATGACTATGGAATTTTTCGGCTGGGAAAGTGCGGAGGATTTCTTCGGCGAGGACGCTCAGAAGTTCTGCCGCAAGCATCTGGAGGACGCTGTTAAGTTTATCCCCTACGGCACTATGGTTGACCATTTCCAGCATATTGTTTATGAGCACCCCGAGTATTCTCCCGAGGAGAGAATTGCAGAGTGGAAGCGGCTCACGGGTATTTATATGCCCTGGATTGACCTGGACGGCTCTCCCTTCTACGGCGAGGGCAGGGCATGGCAGCAGCAGACTCATATCTATGAGCGTCCCTTCTATTATATTGATTACTGCCTTGCACAGACCGTTGCTCTGGAATTCTGGGTAATAATGCAGAGGGACAGAAATGAAGCCTTTGAGCGGTATATGAAGCTTGTGAGCCTTGGAGGAAAGGAAACCTTTGACGGTCTTGTGGCTGCTGCGGGGCTTGATACTCCCTTCGGTGAGGATTCCCTGAGGGTCGTTGCCGAGGCTGCGGAAAAATGGCTTATGGAGCATAAGATATGATAAACATTTCAAAAAAAGCTGAGGAATATACGGACAGCGCTGTTTCGCTGCTTTGTGAGCTTATCGGTCACAAAAGCGTTGCTGCTGCTCCCGAAAAGGATATGCCCTATGGCAGGGGCTGCGCCGAAATGCTAGCCTTTGCGGCTGATATTCTGAAAAAGGACGGCTTTGAGGTGCGTAATTTCGACAACCACGCAATTACTGCCGATTATAACGAGCTGCCTGCGGAGCTTGGTATTCTTTGCCACCTTGACGTTGTGCCCACAGAGGGGCAGGAATGGCACTCCGACCCCTTTAAGGCTGAGGTGCGGGAGGGCAGGATATACGGTCGTGGCGCTATCGACGATAAAGGTCCTGCGGCGGCTGTTATCACTGCTCTGAGAATTATCCTTGACAGCGGCATTAAGCTTAAAAAGGGCGTCAGGCTCATTCTCGGAAGCAACGAGGAAAACGGCTCCACGGATATGGAATACTACACCTCGAAGGAAAAATTCCCGCCTATGCTCTTTACTCCCGACGGAGAATTTCCCGTTATCAACATTGAAAAGGGAATGATAAGATACGGCTTCAGGGGCAAATACGAGCTTTCCGAAAGGTGCGTATTAAGCTTCAAGGGCGGAAGCGTTGTGAATGCTGTTCCCGAAAGGGCGGAGGCTGTTATCTGCGGCGTTTCTTTGGCGGAAGCACAGGGCTTTATTGATAAGCTAAAGCAGAATGAGATATTATATTCTGTAATAAATCTTGATAATAATACTATTTGTATAAAAGCAAAGGGCAAGGGCGCTCATGCCTCCACACCTCATCAGGGGGTAAATGCCACAACTGCTCTTGCAGGGCTTATTGGCTCCATGGGATTTTCACAGGGGCTTGGAGCGGTCGTTTCGGGGCTTTCGGAGCTTTTTCCCTTCGGTGAATATGACGGGGAGCATATGGGTGTTAAGTGCAGCGATGAAAAATCCGGTGCTCTCACTCTTGTGCTGAGCCTTGCGGCTTGTGAAGACGGCGAATATTCCTTTATGTGCGACAGCCGTTTCCCTATTTGCAGGCGCTCTGGGGATATTGTTTCCCTTATAGACGAAAGGTGCCGTGAGAGAAACATCGGCGGCGGTGCGGTGCTGACAAGCGAGCCTCATTATGCCGATGAGAACAGCGAAATGGTCAGGGCGCTTCTTTCCGTTTATGAGGAATGCACGGGAGAGAAGGGCAGATGCATTGCAATCGGCGGCGGTACCTATGTGCATGACACCGAAAACGGCGTTGCCTTCGGTGCCGAGTGGAGCAACGAGAACAATATGCACGGTGCTGATGAATTTATCGGCATTGAGGAGCTTAAAAAGGATATTGAGATTTACACTGCTGCAATTCTGCGGCTCTGCGGAGAATAAGGAGGAAAGGAAATGGGTTCATCGGCG
This sequence comes from uncultured Ruminococcus sp., assembly GCA_945835085.1. GTDB lineage: Bacteria > Bacillota > Clostridia > Oscillospirales > Ruminococcaceae > Huintestinicola. Next base: position 10,129 of record CAMAIG010000026.1, read on the forward strand.
TCACAGTATTTTGAGATACCTAAGTTTTTCCTTTTCAGCGAGAAGGGTATTTTCTCGGGAAGCTGTTCGGAGCGTGATTTTAACTACAAGGTCGTGCCAAAATGTCCCAAGGAGGGCGACAAATGCCTGAAAGCATTTATATGGTCGGGCAGGAACTGCATTGACAAGTCCGAAGATGTTACGGAAAAGGATTTCCCATTTTCCGAGGAGGGCTATAACGAGATGCTTTCATGGCTTGAAGCTTCTTTTCTTGCCCGCCCCGAAGCAAAGACGGTTATTGACAGTCAGAAGGAATATGCAAAGCAGCTTTGCGAGAAATATGAAACAGGAATCAGATCGGAAACAAAATCCTTTG
>CAMAIG010000027.1 GCA_945835085.1 uncultured Ruminococcus sp.
CCCTGTTTTCTCATGCCCCCGATATTTTTAATCCGTCTTGCATATCTGTCTACCTCGTTGGGATATGCAGAGCTGAGCAAAAAGCTTACAGATGAGCATGACACGCCGTACAGCTTTAGCATACAGTCCTTGTCAATGCCCGTCCTGGGTGTAAGCATTGTGTGGTAATATAAAACATCTTCCCCGTTTCGGCGTTTGGTCGCAGTCTCTGTTATCATCTTATGGTCTTTAAAATCTGCACAACTGCTACAGTAAATATATCTGCCATCAAGCTTTGCACAATCGATAGGTATCGGAAGAGCGTTAAGCTCTCCCGATTTTGTCTGTCGATTAACAAAGTGATCTTTGTTGTGATTTGCGGGCGAAACACCACAGAAAAGGGAGTCGATATTAATTTCCGAATTTGTGATTATCGGAGTACCCATGTAAAAAATCAGCTCTAATATCATAGCGTACTCCTTATGTAATTCTTCAAAAATTCCATGTCGGTATTTTTCAAAGCTTCAAGGTATGGAGCATCGTTAATCTCACAATCACATTCGCACTTGATTTTTCCATATCCTCTTGCACTCTTGCCGCCGATATATCCGATAAGCTTAATACCGTGATATACAGCCGCTCTCTCTACTTCTGTAGCATGGGGCGTAAAGTCTATATATCCGTCAAATTCCGCTCCCTTAACAACTACCTCCGTAGTATATGGCATGGGCTTCATATCGTTATTTTCAGCATCAAATTCGCATTTTTCGATATGATGTGCTTCTCCGATCTCGCTGATAAGATCCGATATCGGTATTTCTCCCGTTCCCGCCTCTTTGCAGCAAAGCTCTAAAAATCCGCAGCTGAACATACCTTGTAAAATGTATCTGTAGCAAGCAGCTCCAAATACGGAAAGCAGTGGAAGTTTTTCCCTCATTTCTCGTATTGCCGCAGGGTCAACCCTTACATCGGCATCTTTTCCCAAAGCACCGCCGTTTGCAAGGATAGCATAAAGTCGGTCATGCTCCTTTCCCGTCAGCTGATTTTTAATGTCAAGTACCTCAAAAAGCTCCCTTGCAAGCAGCCTTCTCATAACGCCACGAAAAGCATTCCCGCTTATTACAGGGAGCTGGATGTGCTTGCCTTCCCTTACCATGTCCATCCTTCTAAATTCAAGGATGTTGCCCATGTCGATGCCGTCTGTAAATGCCCCATGAGATATAGGGCTAAGTGCTGTAACCTTAATTTTCATTTATTCTTACTCCTTTCCCCGTAAACGATAGCGATAAGTATGTGTGTCTTGCTTCTGATATCAGCCATGATATCTTCAAGCTCCTCTTCTGTAAGCTCTTTAAGCATATTGCACCATATGCCCTCTTTTGACGCAACAGCTGTTGTGAGCTTTTCGGCAAAAAGCTTGATATTAAGCTCCTTAAAGCGGTTGACCCTCCTTTCAAAAAATCCACCCCAGAATTGCATACCGTTTTCAATTCGGTAAACGGAATTTTCCGCAATGCTGGATAAGAAATTCACCGCATTGATCTCGCTTGATGTAAGCATTGGATTTTCCTCCTTTTTTTCGTATTTTTTCTTTTCCTTGACGGCGGGAGTATATTTAACAATAAGCTCTACACCACCGCAATGTCTAAGCCCCGAAATGAGAGCTTCAGAGTTTTTAACAAACGGATATTTATCAAGCGTAAATATGCTGTAATTACCCGTTATGATCTCACTTCTCGGTACTCCGAGGCTTATCATCTCCATTATCTCCCCGATGATCATCGGGATATCATGCTGTTTGTAGTCAAGCACCACCTCCCTGTCGTCAGTGCCTATCTTTGCTGTCTCCCGTGTGCTGATGCCCGCAAAAAGCCAATGGTGCTTTTTAAAGCTGTACGGCAAGCTTAAAACATATTGTTCGGGAGGATCAGAGAGTATCTGCAAAGCTCTCGATCTCTCGATAACTACATAGCTACCTGGATTGTCCGAAAATATTGATTTAAACCTAAAATCGGGATTGTTGTACAGCTCCAGGCAGCTGTCACAGATGTACATACTCGGAAATTTGATAAGATCGTCCAGGTTTGTAAAAGTTGACTTAATAGCTTTTTTAACTGCTTTCTCAGCTCGGATCTGCCCGCATGAGCAACATAGTTTATCACCATTGCCGCTCCCGCTGCCTAAAAAGCTTCTGGCATTATTTATTTGTCCCACAATTTCACACTCCTTTATACAAGCTTTAATTGCCCGTTTTCAAGCATTAACACTTCTGCATCATATTCCTCTTCAAGCCCCGTGCCGTCAAGCTCCACCAGCTCACCGTATTCGTCATATACACACGGTTTCGCATCAAACAGCCTTTTGCTGTCTCCGAAACGCTCTATTATCCTCGCTTTCATACTATCGTCTGTAAATGCGTCATAGATGTTGTTATTACGCTTGATTTTAAAAAGCTTATATAATTGCTCACGATATCCGAAATGCTCCATGCAGCTTTGCCATGCTTTTGGATGGGTCTGTCGCAAGATAGATAAGTGACTATCTTTAAACTGCAAGTCAGTTCCGCACATTATGCAGCCATTACGCTTGATGTGCTGTATGCTGCCGTCTTTGGCGGTATAGGTGATATCATAAAGCGGGGAATAACTCAATTTGTATTTATGGATATATTCCCACACATCATCGTCAGTCCACATACCTATGGGAGATACGTGATAAAATGCACCGTCTGTAATATGCGGTCTATGGCTCTCAAATATATGTCCCCGTGTTGCAATGCTTGTCATGCGGCTGTGACTTTCCGCAGCCATTAGCCCCTTGAAAACCATATCAACATCAAGCTCCGCTTGCAGTCTTTCGGATGGCTCTTTTTTGAGGAGCTTGCAGCAGTGTTGGGAAAACTTGCACTCTCGCAGGATATCATAGTAATCTTTAAGCTTTTCTTTCTCGCTATCGCTGTGAGAATATTTCAAAAAGCATTCGATATTTATTCTGTGAGCATCAAGCTTTGAAGCTGATTTTCCAAGTAAAGGTGCGCCGTATTGCTCAACGCAGTATGCAAATGTTTTTGGTTTGCCTTCAAAAAAACAATTACTGTGATTAAGTAAATATCCTCTCTTTGTTGCAGCTTCGATCAGTGCCTTTTGACCCTTAAGCTTTCCATCGGGCTTCAAGATTTCGTCAAGGCAGCCTTCCCGCTCCAATAAATCAACAATTTGCCTTGCAAAATCATATCTCAGCTCAGGTTCTTCAAGTTCCGATAATTTGGTCTCCTTGAAATTTTCCTTAAAATGCTCTTTTCCGTATGCCCTTGCAAATTTAAGGCTTTCGGGAAATTCAATCCCCGTGTTGCCAAATATGCCATACACTTTTTTAAACTCATCGGGAAAATTCCGCTCGAACAGATCTGCAACAACCTCTGAGTCTTTTCCTCCAGAAAAAGCTATTGCAATTCTGTGTTTGCTCAAAGAGATAGCCCGTCTGATTATCTCTATAGATATCTGCTCTTTAATTTCAAGCGGTAGCTTTTGCATTGCGTTAATCTCGGTGAAACGATAGGAAGGCTTTATGTAATCATCTATTTCACTCATAGCCTTCTTCCTTTCTTATCTGCTCTATTTTCTTCATTTTCTCCTCAGGAACAACATTAAACTGTATCTTGACCTTTGAAAAATCAATGTCATATTTTTCCGCAAGAAACGCCCTTACATCATAATCATTAAGTGACTTGCCTAATATAGGCGGCATTTCAAGGATTGAGAGTATGTCGGCATAGAATTTCTGTATTCTGTCACCGTGCCATTTTCTCAGGTGCAGCACATATAATACTGCACCTATAACCGATTTCGCCGTGTCATAAGCCGCCTTTTCGTACATGATCTGACTTTGCTTTTTAGTCATGATAGGCGGTATTCTTGCCTTCATTCCGCTCCCTCCTTTTCGAAGGGTTCGGGTATCTCAGCCCATGCAATTATATTACCGCCGCTTTCTTCGATCATTGCATTATTGCGGTTCATTTTGTACCAATATGCCAGCCCGTCAAATTTCGCTATCCTCACTTGATGTGTGATACCCGAAATGCTTTGAAATTCCAACGTAACAAGGAAAATACCGTCTTTTTCGGGGAGTTCGTCATTAATGTCATGCCATACGAAATTAGGTATAACAGTGTCTTTGTCCGCAACAGGTTCGTTCAGAATATAGCTCTCCAGATTTTCCGCACAAAATTCGCAAAGCTCAAATTTGCGAAAAAATTCCGTTTTTTCGGCAACTATCTCAATACCGCACATATCGCAGTAATGTTTGATCATGATATGTTTTCCTCTCTTTCTTCGATAAAATCAAATAATGTGGGCTGTTCAATTTCGTCCTCTGCCGCCTGTAAATATCCCACACTGTCACGGAAATAGCCGTTGTTAAGCTCAATGGATATGCCATACCGCTTCATTTTGACCGCCGTCATCGCAACGGTCCCGATGCCGCCGAAGGGGTCAAGGATAATATCACCCTCGTTTGAGTACCTGTTGATTATCCTTTCCACAATGTCCAGCTGCAACGGGCAAACGTGCATTTGCAGATCACGGCGTTTCTGTTCGCTGTTTAGTGTCCTCATGCGCACTATGTCGTCCCACACATCGAAATTCCACGACCCAGGCGCAACCACCATAAACGTAGATGGCAGCCTACCGTCCTTGTCAAGCTCTTTAGCAAGCTTTACGTGTTCCTCGTAGCTGTATGTAGTCTCCCTGCTGTATCTCCTGTAAACCTCGCCTAAACGCTTTGTAGGCACGCTGTAAAGCTCTTCCTTTGATATGAGCCTGTTACCGCTTGACCTCCAGAAAGCATGAGCATCGATTTGCCATTGCGCCCTTGTATAATCATCTTTTGATTTGGTCACGGGTTCGTCGGCATAAGCGTTTGATGTGTCAGTAGGGAGCTTACGAAATATCAAGATGTATTCGGGGCAACCGATACCCATCTTTGAGCCGTCTTTGCATTGCTCCGACCATCCTAATCTATAAGTCTGATTGTTTTCTCTCACAACATCCGTAACAACCGTTATCATGCCCATGTACTGAAAACCATGCTTCATATAGTGTTCAATGCAAAGCGCATGGAATGGTTCCATTGTAGGCATTCCCGTCCCCGTTGCATTGCCGAATAATACACGATCCTTTACGTGTACCGCACAAATCCTTCCGGGCATAAGCACCTTTAACAGGTTCGGTGTCAGATAGTCCATCTGTTCAAAAAATCTTTCAGTGTTTTCGTTGTGTCCAAAGTCGTTGTATGACGGGGTGTATTCATAATGATTTGCAAAGGGGATAGATGTGTGTATTAGCCCAATTGTGTTAGGGCGTTCCCTTGCCATTCTTTCAAGTTCATCGACATTATCGTTATTAATCGCCGTGAAATGTTCGCCTTTAATTTCCACTCTCTCAACTCCCATGCTTCTTTGCAGCCTCTTCATGCTCTCGATCACGGACAATCCGTTCTTTCGCACGATATCTGCCATTTTCTCAGATTGGTAATTGTACCGCTCCCACTTTTCGATCAAAGCTTTTTTTATTTCGTCCTCTGCATCCATATAGATGATATCAATTATGACTTGATCGTCTTGCAGGAAACGGTAAATGCGGTGTATTGCTTGTATAAAATCGTTAAACTCATAATCAATGCCTAAAAATATAGCCCTGTGACAATGCCGCTGAAAATTGCAGCCGCTCCCGCTTATCTCTTTTTTTGTTGCAAGATACTGTGTGCGACCCTCTGCAAAATCAATAATACGTCGCTCCCTGGTATCAAGGTCAAGGGATCCGTAAACCTCCATAGCTTGCGGTACAGCCTTTTTTATAGCGTGTCTCTCAGCCTCTAAGTCATGCCAAAGGATAAAATGCGCATCGGGGTCAGATTTGATGATTTCCTGCATTTTCTCAATGCGGGCATCTATAGACAGCCTCTTAATTTCGGCTGCGTCCTTTAGTGATGTCGAAGCCTCCGAAATAAATTGATATTGCCCGAACTTATCACATTTATCATTGGTCCTATACGGCAGCCTATGCCAATTTACCCTTAACGGCGGGAGGTCATAGCCATCATCTGAGTAGTTAGGATTTACATCGGAGGGTTTGCCGATAAACAATGCCCATGAGGATAGCCACAACCAAAACTCCTCTTCCTTATGCGGGTATAAGGTCAGATTATTTGCCTTTGTGCTGTCACGCTGAAAAAAGCGTGTAAGAGCCTGTCCCGTGTCCATGATCTCCAAAAAACCGCCGTAATGTATAAGCTCTTTGTACTTGTTCGGGTCTGGTGTAGCGGTACAGCAAAGCTTGTATTTTATGCCCTTGAATTTTGTAAGAAAAGTCTGATATGTCTTGCTGCCGAATGATCGCAATACTGCAGCTTCGTCCAGTGCTACCGATACAAACGCTTTGGGGTCAATGTCCCCGTCACGCACACGCTCATAGTTGGTGATGTACATACCGTCATGGTCAGCCTCGGACATATGCCTTATGTATTTCGGCGGCTCAATGCCTAACAGCTCCACCGCATCATGTGCAAATTCCTGCTTAACTCCCAAAGGTACGACAAATAAAGCCTTTCCGCTCCCCTCATGCATTAATACCTGTCTGTTAAACTCCAGCTGCATTACCGTTTTTCCCATGCCAAATTTAGCAAATATGGCACGCCTGCCGCCTTTTAACGCCCACTGTATGCTGTCCTTTTGATGTGGGAGTAACACGGGGTGCAGCTTTGACTGATCTATGTCAAAACCGCTTTCCTTTGCAAAAACCATCTTGCTTTTCAAAAAATCAAGATAATTCATATCAGCTTACCCCCGTGTCTGTAGTCTCTTGTCTTGTTATACGCATTTTTCATGGTAAGGATAGCGTCAATGTCGATTCCCTTTGCGGCGCAAAAGTCTAATATACGCAGTATGCAATCGGCAAGCTCAACAGCAATGCCATCGACCTTTTCGCCTTTCTTATAGCCTTCCATGTCGGTCGTGATGTCTCCGTCACAGTCATACCGATACAGGGTGTAGTCACCGTTCCGATAGGCTTCAAGAGCCTCCGAAAGCTCACAGTGACACATGGCTATAATTTCGGGAAAACTCGGGTCTTTTTCCCACCAGCCCTTGTCAACCGCAATAGTGTGTACTGCTTTCGCAAATTCAGTCAGCGACTTGCACTCTTCATCATCAACCGTATTGTCTCTGTCCCAAAGCAGTTCACGGCTATCATCATCAAGCTTGTCAATATCCGCCCAATGGCAATATCCGAACACCTTGCAGATATCATACTCATTGTATAGTCTGTGTGTCATATCATCTTTGTAGTTGTTGATACTGATGTAGTGCATTGGATTTATAAGACATCGCCCGTCCTTACACATTGCAAGCTTTAATTTCTCGCCGTTTCTAAGCTCAACCATATACCCAAGCTTAATATCATTTTTCGTCATTTTTGATCATCTCCCTACGAATTAATACCCGCTCAAACGCTTCGATAACCATGCATATGACCACATACAGCAGACTTAAAAAAGGTATCAATATAGATATCCCCGTAATGGTTTGATTGATCGAAAAATCAAGCATGACCATAAGCACACACATCAGCGTAAGCAATGCCGTATTGATATCCGCATATCCGTCTGTTGATGCCCTGCAATACCGCCTATCAATGCCGTATCGCCTCATAGCGTCAAAGTCGTTATTAAGATACCCTTGTATTATCTTGATAGCCTGTTCCGCTCCCTCTGCGACAAATGCGGCATAGCCTTCATCGTTTAGCATATCAAGCCAAATGCGCTGTTCCCTCGTAAGCCTTCCACCTATCTTCTTCATCTCGATGTACAGCCCCGCAAAGCCCATGCGCTTCACGGGGATAACAAGGTCGGGAACGCCCTTTTTCAGCCCTAACCTCTTTTCCTTTGCTGCATATGCCGCACTTCTTTTACCCTCGTTTGGTACATGGTATATCATTTTAAGCTCGGGGTAACGGTGCGAATTAAGCTCGCACCACTCGATCACTACCGCCTGTTCTTCATCCTCCGAAGGGGCAGCGACCTTTTTGTATCTATCTATTTCCATTGTTGTTGTCCTCTTTTCCCGTCACAGAGTAGGTCCCGTATTTTTCTTTGAACCATCTGCAAATTGTGCTTTCTACATTGTTCAGTACTTGCATTTTGGCGGCAAGGATATTATCTGTCTGCAACTCCTTTTCCATGCCGCCCTCATTCCATGACACAATAAATTTTGGCGGTTTTTCGCACTCTCTAAAGCTTGTACCGCATATCTTAAAGCTGTTCATCTTATCTGTTCTATGGGTACGCTTAAAGCCTTGTATAGGCTTTCCGTTTCGCCCACAATGTTCTCAACCGCAACATCGGTATCAAGTTCGGGGGATATAAACACCCTGCCTTTGAAAGGCTCAAACATTTTCCGGTTGTTCCACTTCCACAGCGGCACAGTCATTATCTTGTTGTAGCCGTTTATGTACACGGTATCACGGAAATACTGCCCGCTCAACAGCTGTGCAAAATTACGCTTTGCAAAGTTTCTGATATCCTCAGTAAGTACGATCGACCTTTCGTCACTGTCTACCAGAATGAGTACAGGCTGATTGATCGCATACACGACAAGCTTTCGGCAGTCTGTTGCAGAAATAAGGTTAGGCATTCTTGTCACCTTCCTTTTTCTCAATGGTGTACTTGTTGACATACCTCTGACGCTTGCAGTTAAAGCAGCAGTCTTTAAACTTTCTGCTCGGGATAAGCGTTACCTTTTTCCCGTCAGCTTCAAGCTTTTTTGCGCACGGAACGCAAAGCCTTCTTGATATCATTTTCAAAAAACCTCCTTTTAATGGTATCTACTCCTTTTTTAGCATAGCACCTTAAGCCTGTCCGGTATATCATCTCTGTAGACATATCGTATAATATCTTTGCGGGTGAAACGATACATCTTGCCTACCATAAAATATGGTATCTTACCCGATTTGCAAAGGTTTCGAACCTGCACATCCGAAACCTTAAGCAAAAACGCAACATACGGGACATCGATTATTTCGGGGCAGTTTTCCAGACTAACATCTGAAAGCTGCTTTTTCCTTTTGCCCATGCTCTTCTTCAACTCCTTTTTTCCTCGGTTTCGGCAACAATTGCCGCTCCCTTGATCATGTAATAAAACCGCTCCTGCTCCTCTTTGGGGAGAGACCTGAGAAGGTCAAGAAACTCCATTACTTCTTTAATGTCCATATGTTCACCGCCTTATTTAACAAAATATTTACATTTCACATTCTCTTTTTATTGACATTTTGTAACGACTTTGATATAATATGTTACATAATAGTTACAAAAGAGAGGTGAAACGAATGTCTTTTCCATCAAACGAAGCCGAAGCATTAACCATGCTCTACTTACAGAAAATGGATTTAAAAGACCTTTCCGCTGCTGATGTCGTTGCTATTTATCAAAAAACCCTCAACGATTTCAACACAGCACTTAAACAAGAGCCGAAAATTGATAAGTGGTTTGGTAACAAATCATAATCTTATCATTATTTCAAGCAGTGTTTTCGCAATCTCACACATTGCGTTTGATATCTGCAAATGCTCTTCACAAGAATGAGGCTGTTCAGCTATTCCCGATAGTCTGTCAAGTTCCTTGATCAGCGGAGCTGTCAGCGGATTTCTGTCAATTCTCCCTCTGTCGTCATTCGGATTTGACGGAGGGAGCTTCTTTTTCTTAATCACTTTTGTTCACCGCCTTTCTTATTTCTCGGTCTGGCGTTCTCCCAAGCAGATAATCCGTTGAGCAGTTAAAAAGATCGGCAAGAGCCACAAGTTCATATACCGTAAGGCTTTTAAACCCTGTTGCCTTCATTCTGTAGTATGAAGTGCGTGAAATAAATAACATATCGCACATTTCTTCAATTGTCATATTCGCCTTTGCTCTTTCTACTCTCAGAATATCTTCAATTGAGTTTGCTATTTTTATCACCGCCTTTTCTTTAGGTTAGTTACATAATAACATAAATTATGATACTTGTCAATAGATAAATGACATAATTCGTGTTAGTTGTATAACAAAAATTATGTTATTGTTTTGTATATTACTAACAAATTATTGTTAGTTACGCTTTTTTTAGTTGACTTGTATCATCTTTTATGTTACTATATAACTATA
>CAMAIG010000028.1 GCA_945835085.1 uncultured Ruminococcus sp.
CCTTTCTTGAAATATCCCCAATAGTGTGATATACTTTATTTATCAGATAATAAGGAGCGGTCATATGAACCTATCACAAAAGCTTAAAAGATTATTCCGCAAAATGGAGCTGCCCGGGATAATGACATATATTGCAGCGACCATGGCAGTCATTTTCATAGGCGATATTGTCACAGGGTATGTTTTATCCGATTTTCTGAGCTTCAGCAGGGATAACATAATACACGATCTTCAGCTGTGGAGGATATTCACATTTCTTTTTATCCCCACAAATTATTCTCCTCTCTGGAGCATAATCACAATTGTTTTCTACCACAGCATCGGCAGGGACATCGAATCGGTATGGGGCAGCGGCAATCTTACCGCATATCTGCTCACGGGCATCATACTCACCATCGGGGGAGGATTTATCGGCGGCTATACCACCAATCTTTTCCTCTATCTTTCCCTGTTCTGTGCCTATGCGGCGCTAATGCCGAACAATCGGTTCATGATGTTTTTCATAATCCCCGTAAAGGCAAAATATCTTGCATGGGCTGACGGAGTGATAATGCTCGGCGCACTTGTTTCGGGAAATCTTTCCGTAAAGCTTGCGGTGATAGCCGCACTGCTCGTATTTCTCATATTCTTCGGCGGTGACTTCCTCAGACCTGTTGCAAACAAATGGAAGCACAGGGATTTTATCCACGAAATGCGAAGGAGCAGGATCAAAAAAACCGGAAGGAGAGGCGAATGATGAAGGAGCTTATTTTTCCCGGAGAGGAATTTTTTCACAGGGATTGTCTTGAGCTTGCTCCCGCACTTGTGGGAAAGCTCCTTATAAGAACATTGGAAAACGGCGAAAAGATAAGCCTCAGGATAACGGAAACCGAAGCCTATCGGGGCGAGGAGGACACCGCCTGCCATGCGTCCCGCGGCAGGACAGAGCGCAACCGGCTTCTCTGGGAAAAGCCCGGCACAATATATGTTTATCTTTGCTACGGGATCCATGATCTTATGAACATAATCTCGGGGGAGGAGGGTCAGCCCCAGGGAGTGCTCATAAGAGCCTGCAAGGGCTATGAAGGTCCCGCAAGGCTTACAAAAAAGCTTTGCATAGACCGAAGCTTCAACGGTCGGCAGATCGTCGGGAATCCATATATTGCCGTTGCCGACGACGGATATTCTCCCGAAATAACTGCAAAGAAACGGGTGGGCATTGATTATGCCACTCCCGAATACCGTGACATTCTCTGGCGGTTCTGCGACAGCGGCACCGTGACCCATAAATAAACCAAAAGGGATATTATTATGCTGAACATTTTTTACGGAAACACAGGCACAGGAAAATCCTTTTCAATGATGGAAAAAATAAAGGAAGCTGCTTCCTCGGGAGAAAGCGTATGCGTTATCGTTCCCGATCAGTTCACCTTTGAATATGAAAGAATACTTTACGATCATCTGGGCTGCAGGCTTTTTAACCGAGGAAATACCGAGGTATGGTCGTTTTCAAGGCTCACAAGGGATATTTTTGCAGGCACGGCTGCTCCAAAGGGCGCAGCAGCCGACAAGACCGCAAAGATAGCTGTTATGAGCAGAGCTGTGGCGGAGGCTGCCGAAAAAAATCAGCTTGCATTTTTTGCAAAGCAGGCAAAAAAGCCCTCCTTCGTATCCACAGTGATGACAATGCTGGGAGAGCTTATCCACAGCAGAGTAACTCCCGAAAAGCTCAGCAGTATAATCGGGGCAAGCAGCGGCACTTCCACGGACAAGCTCACGGATATCCTTACCCTTTATGCCGATTATTCCGACAGGCTTTTAAAAGCGGGCATGAGAGATAATATGTTTGATATAGGTCTTGCTGCCGAAATATCTGCTAAAAGCGGATATTTTGACGGGAAATATATCTTCATGGACGAGTTCAAAAGCTTCACGGGAGATCAGTATGAAATGATAAGAGCCATGCTGAAAGGCTGCAGAGAGCTTACTGTCTGCATGACTGCCGACAACAGCACCTTCGGCGGAAGCCCTTTTGCTTCGGTTTTTGAAACCTGCGGATATTTAGCAGCAGCCGCCGAGGACTGCGGTGTGGAGTGCAGGAAAACTTTCTTTTCCGAGAACAAAAAGCATGGCGCTGCCCTTGCACATCTCACAGACTGCCTTTCTTCGGGAAGAAAGATAGGCGGGGATATGAATGCCGACAATGTATGCATAATAAAAGCTCCCGAAATTTACAGCGAATGCAGCTTTATCTGTGCTGAGATCTGCGGGCTTGTAAGCAGCGGAAAATACCGTTTCGGAGATATTGCGGTGCTGAGCAGGAGCATGAGCGAGGATATTTCCGTGCTTGCGGCACATTTTGACAGATATAATATTCCCTATTACTGCGACAGAAAGCCTTCCGTTGCACACAAGCCCATGATACTTATGGTAACATCTGCGCTGGAGCTTGCCGCATCGGCAAGCTTCTCAACGGAGGTGCTGTTCAGATACCTTAAAACAGGACTTACGGAGATAACCGAGGACGAGATACATACCTTGGAGAATTTCTGCTATGAGTGGGATATCGACGGAAATATGTGGCAGAAGGATTTCCCTAAGGGAAGGGACGAGCCCGACGAAGGGGACACAAGCGTCTGCGAGGAGATAAAGCGAAGGGCGCTGGCACCCATATATTCGCTGAAAAACGGCTGCAAAAATAAAAACGGCAGGGAAATATGCTCTGCACTCCGTGAATTTATCAAGGCATCGGGAGCGGAAAGCAGACTTCCCTCTGCCGCCGAGAATAACATAACTCAGGCGGAAACCGCCGAGCTGCTTCGTGAAAATGAACGTCTGTGCGAGGAGCTTGACAGTCTGATAGCAAGCCTTGAAAGAGCATTTGCCGCCGACGACAATGCCATATCCCTTGCGGATTTCAGGGACATTTTCATGCTTTCGGCGGGAGAGATAGCACTTAGCGCTCCTCCTCAGTCCCTGGACTGCGTTACCGCTCAGCAGTCCGATCTTGCCCGCCTTTCAAATCCGAAGGTCGTGTTTGTAATGCACGCAAACGACGGCATTTTCCCGTTTATACCAAAGGAAAGCGTTACCTTTACGGAGGCGGAAAGAGAGCTTTTCAGAAAAGCGGGCAGCGATCTTTCGGGCAGCATGAAAAAAAGACTTACAGACGAGAAATTCAATGCCTTCAAGGCGGTCTGCTCCCCTTCGGAGCGGCTGTATGTTTCCTATTCCGAAACGGATATTTCGGGAAAGAAGCTTTATCCCTCGGAATACATTGAAAAGATAAGAAATGCACTGCCAAAATGCAGGTCGGTTTCCACCGAGGAGCTGGGGCTGCTGTTTTATTGCCGCACCGAGCAGGCTGCATATTCTGCCGCTGCGGAAAAATTCGGCACCGGCGGCGACAGCTTTGTTACCGTAAGGGCTATGCTTGAAAAAAATCCCCTTTACAGGGATAAATTCAGCTATCTTGACAGCATTGACCGCGGCATAAGCTCCGCTCACAGAATATCCGACAGCAGGATAACGGAAAAGCTTTACGGCAAAAGAGGGCTTAATATCTCCGCATCGAGATTTGAGGATTACAGCATATGCCCATTCAGATATTACTGCACCTCGGGACTGAAGATCAGACCGCTGCAGAAAAACGGTCTTACCGCAATCAACTGGGGAAATGCCGTTCACGCCTGCATGAAGGATATCCTTGAAAAATTCCCCAAGGACAAATTTGTCGGTCTGTCGGGCAGCGAGCTGAAAAGGGAAGTTATCAGAGCATCAAAGAAATTTGTTAACGAGGAGATGAACGGCGGCTTCGGCAAGCCTGCCTCCTTCCCCGTTTATCTCAGGATAATGAGAGAAAATATCCTTCGCTCCCTTACAAGGCTCCAGCTTGAAATGAGCGGCTCGGAATTCGTTCCCGACGCCTTTGAGGTTTCTATCGGCAGGGACAGTCACGGAAATGTAAGCTCCGCCGCTTCTATGGACATTGTCTGCGAGGACGGACGAAGGGTCAATTTCTTCGGAACAGCCGACCGTGTGGACCTTTATGAAAAGGACGGTCGGAAATATATAAGAGTCATCGACTACAAGACCGGTGCCAAAAGCTTTTCCCTTGACCAGATAGAAAACGGCATTAATCTGCAGATGTTCCTGTATCTTTTCAGTCTGACAGACGATGAAAACGGTCTGTATAAGGACGCAGAGCCTGCGGGAGCGCTGTATGTACCCGTTCATTTTCCTCTGCTAAAGGACAAACGTGACGCATTAAGCGAGGATATAGAAGCAAACATGGACAGCTCTCTCAAAATGATAGGAGAGATACTTAAAGACGGTCAGATCGCCGACGCCATGGAAAAAATATCCGAAGGGGAAGAGGGCAGGTTTATCCCTGCCGCCAGAAATTCAAACGGGGATTTCACCAAGGATTCCTCGGTGCTTTCGGAAAAGGGCTTTGAATATATCAAGGAAACCTCAGTGCGGCTGCTAAAGGAAATGTGCGCAAACGTTTATGAGGGCAAGCTTCCCGCATCGCCGCTAAAATCCGAGGGAATGACCTCAAACTGCGACAGATGTAGCTTCCGTGAAATATGCTCAAGCTTCCCCGATATCGAAATAAGACCCATGCTTAAATCTAATTTCAAGGAAAAGGAGTAGCCCATATGTCTGCAAACTGGACCGAGGCACAGAAAAGTGCCATTGAAGCTTCCGGCAGAGCAATACTTGTTTCCGCCGCCGCAGGAAGCGGAAAAACTGCCGTGCTGGTGGAAAAGCTCAGAAGGCTGCTCACCGACGAAAAGAATAAGACTCCTGCCGACAGGATAATCGTAGTTACCTTCACAAACGACGCCGCCGCTCAGATGAAGCAAAGGCTCACAAAGGCTCTGGGAGAGGAGCTTGAAAAAAATCCCGAAAGCAGCTGGATAGCCTCTCAACTCTCCCTTATTCCCACAGCCAAGATATCCACCATACATTCCTTCTGCTTTAATCTCATAAGGGAAAATGCGGGGCTTATAGGCGTAAACTCCGATTTCTCGGTGCTTAGTCCCGATGATGAGGAGGTAATTGTTGCAAAGGCTGCCGCCCAGGTCACGGAGGAATATTTCTCCTCAAAAAGGCAGGATATGCGAAGGCTCACCTCCTTTTTCTGCCCGGGCGAAAGCAGTGAAAAGCGCTTTATCGGCATAATCCCCATGCTGCGCTCGAAAATTCTCACTCAGCCCTTCCCTGAGGACTATATGCGGGAAAAGGCGGATTTTTATAAAAATCCCCCCGCCCGTGAAAATGATATCCTCATAAATACCTTTGCCCATGCAGCTGCAAAAAAAATGACCCACGCCGCACATCTCATGGAAAAGGTATGGTCAAATCTTGTCCCCGGTTCCGATATGGAAATACTTGCACGGGAAGAATATTCCCGTGTGCTTGCCGCTTCGGCGGATATTAACAAAGACCGCAGGTTTATTTTTGAGATGCCTCCCCAGCTGAAATTCAAGGTGGTAAAAACTATCCCTGCCGCAAGCGTTCCCAAAGGCTCCGACGGCAAAACGGACAAGGATCTGCAGACTGCGCTCAAAAAGCTAAGGGAGGAAGCCATTGACATCTGCCGCAAATTCTGCACCGTGACCATTGCTGACGGTGAAAAGGAAGAAACAACCCCTCCCGAATACTTTTTCTCCTATGAAAATATTGCCAAAGATTACGCCGTTCACGGAGAGATATGCGAGAAGCTTTTTGCTCTCATAAGCGATGTGCTGAGGGAAGAACGCCGCATCAAGGACGAGAAAAACGCCCTTGGCTTCAACGATGCGGAGCAGCTTGCCTGCTCTCTGCTGTGCGAGAAACAAGAGGACGGCAGCATTGTGAAAACTCCCCTTGCAAAAGCACTTTCCGAGCAGTACGAGATCGTTATGATAGACGAATTCCAGGACTCCACCGCTGTACAGGAAATGATTTTCCGTATGCTCTCAAAGAACGGCTCTGCCCAGAAGCCCGGCACAAATTTCTTTGCCGTAGGCGATATCAAGCAGTCCATTTACCGTTTCAGATCGGCAGACCCGAGAATATTCGCCGCCGATATCGACGCTGCCGTGCCCTATGAAAACGACGGCAGCAGCGAGCCTGCATACATACTTCTCAGCAAGAATTTCCGAAGCTCTAAGCACGTTGTCGATTTTGTGAACACTGTGTTTGACGAGATAATGACAAAGGAAACGGGAGGCGTGGATTACGGCGAAAGGGACAGGCTTGTACAAGGGGCTGTTATGGAAAAGGACTTCGGACCCTCGGAATTTATTGATATCGGCGCTCCCCCGAAAAACAGCTCGGGACGCACCGCTCCCTCGGATTATTACAGGCACGAAGCCCTTATCACTGCCCACAGGATAAAGCAGCTCCTTGAAAGCGAAACCATTACGGAAAACGGTGAAACACGTCCCCTGCAGCCATCGGATTTCTGCATTCTCTCCAGAAGCTCGAAGCATTTCGATATGTATATGGACGCAATTAAAAAGCTTGGCATTCCCGTTACGGGACAGACGGACGAAAGCTTTCTCGGTTCTCCCGAGATAATTACCATGGTCAATATGCTGAGGATAACGGACAATCCCACCCTCGATATCCCCATGACGGCGGTGCTCATGTCGCCCATGTTCATGTTTACTGCTGAGGATATGGGAAGGATAAGGGCTGCGGGAATGAGCAGCGTTTACGGCGGCATATGCGCTCTCGTACAGCTTTACAGAAGCGGTGAGGATATGGACAGGGAGCTTTTCGGTGAATCCTTCCTCATAAAATGCTGTGATTTTCTCGACACCTTTGGCAAGCTTCGTGCCCATGCCGCTTCCCACAGCATTGAGGAATATATACGGTTTATCTATGATGTCACAGATCACATTGCCGTTTCATCAATACTTGAGGGCGGCGACAGGCGAAAGGCTAACCTAAGAAAGCTCCCCGAAATAGCCGCCTCTTACGATAAAAACAGCACAGGGGGGCTTAGCGGATTTGTAAGAAATCTGAACGGCATGATCGAAAGCGGCAGGGATATCGAAGGCGTATCCTCTTCCTCTCCCTCGGCAAATGCAGTTGTCGTAAAGACTATCCACGGCTCAAAGGGGCTTGAATATCCCTTTGTGTTCCTCTGCGGCACATGGATGGAATTTCACAGCGAGGACAGCAAGCGGGGCTTCAAGACCGTTAACGACAGGATATCCTTCTATCCCGATACGGGTCCCGTATTTTATATAAATTACAAGGAATCCGAAACGGGAGAATACACAGGCTACGAATCCTTCCCGAGAAGAGCTGTGGGAATGGTCCTGGACAGGGCATTCACCGATGAGGAAATGATGATACTCTATGTGGCTCTTACCCGTGCAAAGCACAAGCTTTTCATAACAAGGCGCACCGACCCCTCGGCAGCCGCAAACCGCCGCTGTGCAGAGCTTCTGAGAGAAGATGGAAAGCAGACAGACGGTGCATTGTGGAGCTTTAGCTTTGCAGACTGGATAAACTGTGTTTACACAGAAGGACGCATTAACGCTCTTGTAAAGGAGGGCAGGCTGTCACGGGTTGAGGGCAGCGATATTATCCCAAAGGAGGAAACTGCAAAAGAAGCAGAGGAGATAAGGGGAAGCTTTTCCGAGGATATTGCCCGTGAATTTGAAAGGCTGTTATCCGCAAAGCCCGATCTTACTCTGTCAAAAACTGCCGCAAAGCTTACTGTATCGGAGCTTGCCAAGGCTCATAAGGACGCTCCGAGGATATTTTCCGCGGAGGAAAAGCCGCAAAAAGCTCCCTCAGGGATCAGCGCCGCAGAACGGGGCACTGCCGTTCATGCATTTATGCAGTATGCGGATTTTTCTGCACTTTATGCCGCAAAGGGCAGCAGTCTTTATGAATGCATTGCAAAAGAAGCAGAGAGAATGTACTCTCTGGGGCTTATTTCCGAAAATCAGATGAAATGCGCCGACCCCCATGTGATCGGCAGATTTGTGGAAAGCTCGCTGTTTGACAGGCTCATAAGCTCAAGGGAAATAATAAGAGAAAGGAAATTTCTTGTGAGAATTTCCGATCTTCACCTTGACGATGAGGATCTATTGGTATATAATGGTACTGAAGGAATGCTTCAGGGCGTTGCCGACTGCATCTTTGAGGAGGACGGCGGTTATGTTATCCTTGACTATAAGACCGACAGGAACGTTACCCCCGAAATTCTCGCAGACAGGTATTCAAAGCAGCTGAGGCTTTATGCGGCTGCATTTTCGGAGATACTCGACGCACCTGTTAAAAGAGCCTGCATCTATTCCTTCTCTCTTTCCCGTGAAATAGAAATCAAATTGTAAAAGGTGGAATCATAATGGACCAGAGAACTCCCCCCCGCAAGACCGCTCCCA
Source organism: uncultured Ruminococcus sp. (assembly GCA_945835085.1). Lineage (GTDB taxonomy): Bacteria > Bacillota > Clostridia > Oscillospirales > Ruminococcaceae > Huintestinicola. The sequence continues at coordinate 8,376 of CAMAIG010000028.1, forward strand.
AGGGCAATAATCCCATAGCGACCCTGCTTTCCTCCATAATACTGGGGGTATGCATCATTATCGCAGGGGCAAATATCGGCGGCTCGGTGAAGAAGCTTACTGCAGCAGTTGAAGCCCAGACCTTTGCATCTACACTTAATTCTCCCTCAACCATTACCGTGAACAATACCGCTCCCAAGAATTATTACACCGAGAAGGAGGCTGCTGTTTATCTCAATATTTCCGAGGACGAGATAAAGGCTGCCATAACAAAGGGCGAGATCAAGGAATATATAAAGACCTCTTCGGGCTATTCCATTTCACAGGATCAGCTTGATGATTATTTTGAGCAGAGAGCCTACAATCAGCTGGTTGCCAATAACGAAAGCGCACAGTAATGGGCACATTTTCGGCATTATTCAAGATGATACGGCTTGCAGATGCATATGTAAGCCATGAGGTCAATGATTTTTATTATCTGACCTGCACCTCCTGCCGTGATGTCAATGTGACCTTTGCAAGAGTGCCGAAGAATGCAGAAAAGCACTCCATTCCCGGGCAGACTGTATACAAATGCAGGCGATGCGGCAAGGAATATTACTGCGATGCCTTTGCGGAAGCCGCACTGCTCCCTCCCGAGGAAGCGTACAGGCTGTGTCTGAAAAAACGCATGGGCATATCCCGGAAAATTATAAAGGGAACGCTTATTGCGGTGTTTATTTTCTGCCTGATATTCTTTCTTGCCATGTTCCCCACAATGGGATTTAACAGGTTCACTGTGGGATTTCTGGCGGCGGTGATACTATCTCCCGGGGCATATCTGCTGTCCCTCATTTACGAGAAAAAAAGCTGCGAACGCTTTGCTCTGAGAATGCTCGGGGAAAGCGCCGAAAGACTTTCAAACAAGGAATATCTTAACAGAGTGCTTATCCATGACAAAATGCATGAGGACTGCTATTATATGACGGTCATGCCAGAGGGCGAGGCTTACAGAAGCAGAAGTCCAGAGGATATTCTGAAATATAAGGATGAATTTTTCGGGCGCTTTTACGGCATATGATCTGAATCAATAAGGGGAATACCCCGAATTAAACAGCACATTTTCGGAGGTAAGCAGCAATGGGACTTATCGGAATAGCGGCGTCAATTATTCACAGGATACTGAAAGGACCCGAAAAATATCTGCTGTGCAGATGCCCGGGCTGTAAAAATATTTTACATAAGCATAAGCCCGACGCTGTACCAAAAAGCGTTGACCTGCCGCCGCTTTTATTCTGCTCCAAATGCGGCAAGCGGGTTTGCGACCCCTATGCTGCGGAAATAGCGCTGCTGTCCCCGGAAAATGCCTACAGAGCTGCGGCAAAGGGTTATCCCGGAACATGGAGCATGGAGCTTCAGAAGGATCAATATGCTGTCAGCCGTCTTAAAAAAAGCCTTGAAAGGCTTGCCGATGAAAAGTATTTAATGGAAATACTGTCGCTCCAGGGAATGTCCCCGGAATGCTATTATGCCGTGTTTAACGGCGAAAGGCTACGTTTCAATGCCCGAAACGGCAGCACCACACCCTCGCCTCTTACCGAGGAGCAGTATTTGCAGAGATTTTTTGCGGCAGACTATGGCAGACTATAATATCACGGGGCAGTAACAGCGAAATAGATTTGTTAAATGTGCATATACACAGGCGTATATATACCTGGTTATTGTCATATTCAACAAAAATGCGATATCCTGTTGACAAAAGCAGAGATGCG
>CAMAIG010000029.1 GCA_945835085.1 uncultured Ruminococcus sp.
TGCAAATATATGAACTGTGTATATACATATAGGTGTATTTTGCGGTTCTGTCAGTTATACAAAAATAGATGCGGAACAAAAAAATGCAAAAGTTGGGCTTCAATTCTAAAGTTACCGAGCCGCAAAACAAAAGATTTTTGCTGATTTACCAACGAGTTGGCTGAAGCGGCACGCTTCTCGCAGAATGTGACTGTTATTTTACGGAAAACAGTCCATAATATTGATGATATAACATTATTAAAAAGGAGTATCGTGCTATGTATAATACGGAGCTGTTTACAAGAAAGGCAAATACGGTCATAAGCAAGGCGTTTATTCAGGCAGGAAGGCTCGGGCATACCTATGTGGGCAGCGAGCATCTTCTGCTGGCTCTTTCGGCGGAAACGGGAAGCACCGCCGCAAGCATATTAAAGGCAAACGGCGTTACCGAGGAAAAGGTCCTCGGCCGCATAATAAGGCTTATCGGAAGGGGAGAGCCGTCTGTTGTGGACAGCAATTCCGTTACTCCTGCCGTGACCCGTGTTATCTCCGCTGCGGGAAGAGGGGCAGGGGCAACTCCCGAAAAGCCTGCGGGCACGGAGCAGCTTCTTGCGGCGCTTATGCGGGAAAGCAGCTGCACGGCAGTCAACATCATTACCGATATCGGTGCAAGCACATCGGGGATAATCGGCACCTGTAAGGGACTTTCTGGGCTTGACGCAAGATATTATCCCCCCATAACCAAGGCTCCCACTCTCATAAAATACGGCAAGGATCTTACTGCTGCGGCTGCGGAAGGAAAGTGCGACCCCGTTTTGTGCCGTGACAAGGAAATTGCCCGTGTGATACGGATATTGTCCCGACGGACAAAGAACAATCCCTGCCTTGTGGGAGAGGCAGGTGTGGGAAAAACTGCGGTGGCGGAGGGAGTTGCGGCGGCAATAGTTTCGGGAAATGTTCCCGAAATGCTGAGAGAAAAGCATATTTTCTCCCTTAGCCTTACCTCCATGCTTGCAGGTGCGAAATACCGAGGGGATTTTGAGGACAGGATAAAGCAGTGCATTGACGAAGTGGTGGATAACGGCAGCATAATCCTTTTCATTGATGAGCTTCATACCATTGTGGGAGCGGGAGCAGCCGAGGGAGCCATTGACGCTGCCAATATCCTGAAGCCCCAGCTTGCAAGAGGAGAGCTACGCATTATCGGCGCTACGACCTTTGATGAATACCGCAAATTCATCGGGAAGGATTCCGCTCTTGAAAGACGATTTCAGCAGGTGGTCGTAAACGAGCCATCTCCCGAGGACACGGTGCGGATACTTGAAGGGCTGTGCCCGTGCTATGAGGACTATCACAAGGTAAAGATAAGCAGCGGTGCTGTGAGGGCTGCGGTGGATATGTCCGTAAGATATCTCACAGACAGGTGCCTTCCCGACAAGGCTATCGACCTTGTTGATGAAGCGGCTTCCACCGTTCACATCAGAAGCACCGTAAAGGAAACCGACCTTGCGGGAGAGCTTTCGGCAATGATAGAAAAAAAGAACAAGGATAAAAAAAGCGCTGCGGATTTTATCGGGGCGGGAAATGCTCCGACAGCGGAGGTCACTGCCGATGATATTGCCGAGGTGCTGTCGGGGGCAACGGGCATACCCGTGAGCCGTATCTCCGCCGACGAGAGCAGCAGACTCATGTCCCTGGAAAATGAGCTGCACAAAAGGGTCATCGGTCAGGACAGCGCTGTAAATGCTGTGGCAAATGCGGTGCGAAGGAGCAGAGCGGGGCTGAGAGATCCTGCAAGACCTGTTGGCTCATTCATTTTTGCGGGACCGTCGGGAGTGGGAAAGACCGAGCTTGCAAAGGCGCTTGCTGCAAGCCTTTTTGACAGCGAAAAGGCGCTCATAAGGCTTGATATGTCGGAATATATGGAAAAGCACAGCGTTTCAAGGCTCATAGGCTCTCCTCCCGGCTATGTGGGTTATGATGAGGGAGGGCAGCTGACTGAGCAGGTCCGCCGAAGACCCTATTCGGTGATACTTTTTGATGAAATAGAAAAGGCACATTCGGATCTGTCCAACATTCTCCTTCAGATACTTGAGGACGGCATTCTCACAGACGGTCAGGGCAGACGTGTTTCCTTTGCAAACACGGTGATAATTCTTACCTCAAATCTCGGTGCAAGGGAGATATCCGACAGAAATTCCCTGGGCTTCGGCGGTGTTCAGGCTGACGGTGAAGGGGAAAACAGGCAGATGAAAAATGAGGTGCAAAAGGAGATAAAACGGTTTTTCCGTCCGGAGCTTCTGGGCAGGATAGACGAAACCATCGTATTCGGCAGGCTGGGAGAGGAGCAGATGAGAAGCCTTGCCGAAAAAATGCTGGGAGAGCTGAGAGAAAGAGCCGCACAGATGAACATTTCCCTGGAATTTTCGCCCGAAGCGGTGGAAAAGCTCACAAAGGACAGCAAGGGCGCCAGAGCCTTGCGAAAAAGCATCACGGACAATGTGGAAAATATGCTCAGCGAAAAGCTTATCACGGGAGAGATATGCGGCGGCGACAGCGTTATCCTGAATGGGGACAGCTCGGGATTCAGCTTCGGCGCTGCCGTAAAGAGGTGATAAGGAGCGTCATGGCGGCAGGCTGTTTTATCGGTGCTGCCGCTTCTGCTTGACACAGGGAGCGGAGTGTGGTATAATTTTTTTAGTTTATTTTGACGGGAGGGGAGCTTTTGGAACCTGTTTTATACATCACCGTGCCATGCTATAACGAGGAAGAGGTGCTTCCCGAAACCTCCCGCAGGCTTTCGGAAAAGCTCGAAGGTCTGATATCCGCAGGGAGGATCTCCGAAAACAGCCGTGTGCTTTTTGTAAATGACGGCTCTTCTGACGGCACCTGGGATATCATAGCAAAGCTCCATTCGGAAAACAGGCTTATCGACGGCATCGGTCTTTCCCGCAACAGAGGTCATCAGAATGCCCTTCTTGCGGGGATATCCGAGTCTGCAAAGCGGGCTGACGCAATTATTTCCATGGACGCCGATCTCCAGGACGACATTAATGCAGTTGACAAAATGCTTGATAAATTTTCGGAGGGCTGCGAGGTGGTCTATGGCGTCAGAAGCTCACGGGAAAAGGATTCGGGCTTCAAGCGTGGAACTGCACGGCTTTTTTATAAATTCATGAGCATGATGGGTGCCGAAATGGTATACGATCATGCGGATTACAGGCTGCTGAGCAAGAGAGCGGCAGAGGCTCTTGAGGGCTTTGGGGAGGTAAATCTGTTTCTCAGGGGCATAATTCCCCTTATCGGCTTCAAGTCCGACAAGGTCTATTATGAAAGAGGAGAAAGATTTGCGGGAAAGAGCAAATATCCTCTGAAAAAAATGATAGCCTTTGCGCTGGACGGCATTACCTCCTTCAGCGTAAAGCCCCTGAGGATAATATGCGGCGTTGGCTGCCTTATGGCGATAATCAGCCTTGGCTTTCTCATAAAGGCGATTGTTGACCATTATACGGGAAATGCCGAGATCGGCTGGCCCAGCCTTATGTGCTCCATATGGTTCATCGGCGGAGTCCAGACCATCTGCATAGGCGTTATCGGAGAATACATAGGCAAGATATACGGCGAAACCAAGCACAGACCCAGATTTATTATTGATAAAAAGCTGATTCACCATGATGACAGCTCGGAATAATGCTGTTTTTGTAAAAAATCGCCGATAAATTTTTAGCAGTATTGTGTTGACATAATGTGAAAAAAGGTGTATTATTATATTGAGTATATGCGTATTTTAAGCAGATTTGTATATATACGCCGTGTTGCTGCTCAAAGCAGCGGAAAGGAATGCTGTACGGGCTTATGTATTTCGGAAGCGTTAGGTTTTTTAAGCATCTGATACTGACGGTGTTTTTCGGCTGGCTTGCCGCTGCTACGGTGCTTGCCGTATATTTCGGAGTAAAATGCAGCATTCTTGAGAAGAAAACGGGCGAAGCTGACACGGACAAGCCTCTGAGCGCTTATATGGACGAGATAGCCGCCGCAGGCTATTCCTATGACGATATCGGCGAATATATCGGTCTTGAGAGCGTGGGGCTTGAAGCGGTTTTCGATGATGCCGAGAGCATCAATGAGGAAACTGTCCCGGAAGAATCGGGAAATGCAAGCGAGTCCGTTCCCGTAATAGCTCCTGCTATTACAGTGCCTTTGGAAACGGAGCCTGCCGATGATATCGATGTAACTGCTTTTGTCACAGATGAGCCTGCTTTGGAAACCGATGTGGGCAATGATGATACGGCTGGGCAGAGTGTGGGGTATAAGTCGCTTTATCCCGAGCTTTATGTTGCTGCTCCCGCTTCAAAAACCGTTCCCGACAGCAAGACCGTGTTCCTTACATTCGATGACGGTCCTTCGGCGGGCACCTATGATATTTTGTATATACTTAAAAAACACAACATAAAGGCGACTTTCTTCATGTCGGGAGGAAAAACCTCCGACAGTATCGAGCAGATGAAGGCGGTTGCGGCAGGAGGACATTCTATCGGTGTCCATTCCTTCCTCCATGATGCGGATAAGATATACAGCTCTGTGGAGGACTATCTTGCGGATTTCAGAGAAACCTGCAAAATGATCTATGAAGCAACGGGGATAATGCCCGATATGTACCGTATGCCCGATGAAAATGCCGCTTCGGCAGAGATAAGAAGGGCTATCCCGGAGGAAATGACCCGTAGAGGCTTTACCCGATTCGGCTTTAATGCAGAGTCCGGGGACCGTGCTGCCGACAGGTCATGGCAGAATATCCTCGATACATCGACCTTAGCCGTGAAGGCTTGCTCCGACAGCGGCAGCCCTGCGATACTTCATCTCCATGACAGTGCAGACGACTATCTTACCGTGCTTACTCTGGAGGATATCATTATCGCTCTGAAAGCGGAAGGGTATTCCTTTGAAGCGCTTGACAGCACGGTTTCAATAAATTAATATAAAGAACAATAACCTAAAAGGATGATAACAAATGAGCTTGAAAGATAACTTTAATCAGGCGGTAAAGGAGCTGCTAAAAAGAGATGGGCTTGTGGGAGAAAACAGTCCTAAGCCCGACGCTCCAAAGCGTGAGCCTGAGAATAAACCTTCATCTCCTCTTGCCGAATATGCGTCGGGGAGCAAGGCTGCCGAAAGCAGCTTTCCCGAGGAACCGAGCCGTCCTCTTCACAGCAGGGATATGGATCCCTTCGGTGATTTTTCCGAGGACGAGGAGCCTGTGGGCAGACCTGCACAGACGCCGCTTTTTGAGGGCTTTGACTATACTCCCAAGGAGCAGGAGCCGAGGCAGGAGTCAAGGCGTTCCGAGCCTTCACAGAGAAATTACGGCGGCTACGGCGGTGGATATGGCGGCGGCTATGGTTCACCGAGAAACTCTTCGGGAAATGACATTTTCAGAGGTGGCAGACCTCCCGAAACTCCATATTACGAAACCGAGGAAACCACGGTCATTTCCAGAAATACCCGCATAAACGGCGATATCAGCTCATTTGCCAACGTTAATGTTGAGGGCAGCGTTCAGGGCGATATCAAGCTTACAAAGAATATTTCCGTTTCAGGCAAGGTCGTTGGAAATATCGAATGCAACAATGCGGTCATGTCGGGGGCACAGATGCAGGGAAGCATTTCCTCAAAGGGTCAGGTCCAGATGGATCACGACAGCGTGCTTCTCGGAAATATCGACACCCAGTATCTTGACCTTAACGGAAGAATAAAGGGAAATGTTGATGTTGGCGGAAAGGCTGAATTCAAAAACGACGCAGTTATTGTCGGAGATATTACCGCTTCCACCATATCGGTTATTGACGGTGCAGTCATAAAGGGATATGTTAACACAACATTTATGCAGGAAAGCACTTCTAATGTTTTCCCCGATGCAATATCTGTCGGCGAAGCCTGATGATAAATATTAAGCGGCTGCCATGCACCGCGAAAGGATGGTTACAATAAATGCCCGATAAGAAGATTTTTGATATGAACGATCTTGAGAATTTCGAGCTTCCGCCTCTCCCGGCACGGCCGGTCAAGATCACAGATCAGCCGGCTCCTGCAGCACCGGCACCGGCTCCTGCGGCACCGGCTCCTGCTGCCGAGGAAGCTGCAAAGGAGGAAGTAAGAAAGCCTGTCCCTCCTCTTGAAGACGCTACCGCAGCCGAGAATGAAGCTGTCGGTGTTCCTGCGGAAGAAGCAGCTCCTGCAGTTGATTTTGACCTTCCTCCCATAAAGAAGCCTGAGCCTAAGAAGGAAGAAGCACCGGTGCAGGAGGAAGCAGCGGGTTCCGATGATTTTGACCTCCCTCCGATGAAGGTTCCCGAGCCTAAGAAGGAAGAGGCGCCAAAGGAGGAGTATTATGAAGATACTCCCACATATGATTCGGGCAAGTCTGAGAGCAAGGCTGAGAAAGAGGAGAAATACGATTACTCGTACGATGAGGATTTCGGTGATATCGACCCTAACAGCATCGTGCTCCAGGAAATGACAAAGGTCGCTCCCATCAGATCTTCTAAGGAAGAATCTGCACGAAATATGAGAGAAAACATCAAGATGAACGATCTTACCATGAGCGTTTCGGCTCCTGTTCTCGATGACCTCAGCAATGAGTACAGAGCGCCCGAAAAGCGTGCCGAGGATCTTCTTGAACGTGACAAGCTCGATGCCGATGAAAAGATGGTATTAAAGCAAAGACTGTATGAGGACCTGGGCAAGCGCCCCGGAAAATTCAGCAACAGAGCCAGCAAGAATATGGAAAAAAAGCTTCTGGAGGCAAAGCAGCTCAAGATCGCAAAGAAGGGCTTCCTTATCTCTATCATTCCTGTTGTGCTGGGTATTATCGGTGCTGTTCTCAGCTGGTTCACTATGGACTGGCCTCACTATGAGATGTTCAAGTATGTGGCTATATTTGCTCTGGTCGGTTCACTGCTGCTGCTTATCAAATCAAATCACGCAAAGATGTTCGGCGTTATAATCATGGCGCTTACTCTCCTTATGTATGTGGGACCGGGACTTATCCTATATGCCATCAATGAGCAGATGCAGGCATCTCCCGATTATGTGGTGCATCTTGTTACGGCAGTTATTGCCTGTGCTGCTAATATCATTTCAATTATCATACTTACAAAGAACGAAGCGGTCAACATCTATTACACTACCAAATTCTCAAAGCAGTAAGGACAGGGTGTTGTACATATGAAGCAGACGTTAAAGATAGCTTCTGTGCTTTGCGGAGTTCTGACCATAGCGGCGCTGATAACGGGCATTCGTGCTCTCACGGGCAATGGTTATTTCTTCGGGCTTGCGCTGTTTTCAATGGTGCGCCACGGCACTGTAATGGGATTTTTCGGAAATCTTGTTGAGATCGCATTTACCTGCGGCGGCTTCGGAGCCATGACTTATTATGGTCTTACCGCTTTCTCAAATACCCATTCAAGGAAGATGGCGTTTATCTGGGGTTGTGTGATGTCGGTGCTGTGCATTATCTCCATGTTTTTCAGCATGGCGGCAGGCTCATTTAATCTCGGTGATTTTATTGTGCTGGCGCTTCCCATGGTATACACCTTTGCAGTTTTCAGAATTTCATAAATATAAAAACCGTGCCCTCATGAACAGGACACGGTCAGCGGGTCGCTGAAGCCAACTCGTTGGTGCAATAGCAAAAAAACTTTTATTTTGTGGCTCGGTAACGTATGTATTGAAGCCAAATTTTGCAAAGAATATTAATGCAGTACACAATATTATAGCTAAACTAAAACCGTGCCCTCATGAACAGGACACGGTTTTTTATATTATTTTTCCGTCAAAATGGTCGATCTCATGCTGGATTATCTGTGCGTCAAAGCCCGAAAAGCTTTTGATGCGCTTTTTCATATGCTCGTCCGTATATTCCACGGTGATGCTTTCAAAACGCTCTGTCTGACGTGTGCCTGTGAGGGACAGGCAGCCTTCCTCTGCGGTGTAGGTCTTTTTTGAATGTCCCGTTATAACGGGATTGAGCATGACCACATATCTGCCCGAGAGATTTGCCGCAAGTATTCGCTTTCTCACGCCTATCATATTTGCAGCCATGCCCACACAGCCCGATGCGTTGGCTTTCAGGGTATCAAGCAGGTCCTTTGCGGAGTCAAGATCGTTTTTATCCGCCGCCTCCGAGGGCTGCTTTAAAAATATAACGTCCTTCATTATTTCCTTTACCATATTATCCTCCATTGGTTGATCTATCGGCTATATGTATAATACTAATCACCATTTAACCTATGGACAAAATACGGTGTCTATAATACGCCCATTCGTCGTCAAGCTCCCTTGCCGGGCGCAAGCCCGCCTGCGGTCGTTTTCCTAGACTGAGCGCATTCTATCCACCGTCTTTATCCATAGAACAAATGGTTATTAGTATAAAAAATCGTATCGGGACAGCCCAATACGATTTTTGTTATTATATGATTAAAGTGCGACCTTTCTCACGGAATTTCCGGGAACGGTCTTTTTTGTGATGTCGGCGCCCAGGGCTCTGAGCTTGTTCTCGATATCCTCATATCCACGCTCAATGTGGTAAATATCGTCTATTTCGGTCACACCGCTGGCGGCAAGACCTGCGATTATCAGTGCCGCACCTGCTCTGAGGTCGGGAGCGGTAACGGGTGCCCCCAGGAACTTTCCTACGCCCTCGATAACTGCGACCCTTCCCTCAACGGAAATGTCGGCGCCCATTCTTCTAAGCTCGTCCACATATCTGAAACGGTTGTTGAAAATCTCGTCCGTAACTATGCTTGTACCCTCTGCAAGGCAGAGAAGTGTGGATATCTGAGGCTGCATATCTGTGGGAAATCCGGGGTGGGGCATTGTCTTGATGCTGGTCTTAACAAGAGGACCGTCAACGGAAATGCGCACGCTGTCATCAAATTCCTCAACATTTACGCCTATTTTCGCAAGCTTTGCGGTAATGGATTCAAGGTGCTTGGGGATAACATTCTTGATAAGCACATTGCCCCTTGTAGCGGCTGCTGCTACCATGTATGTTCCTGCCTCAATCTGATCGGGGATAATGGCATAGCTTGTGCCCTTAAGATTCTTAACGCCTCTGACCTTAATAACGTCGGTTCCTGCACCCATGATGTCAGCGCCCATGGAATTGAGGAAGTTTGCAAGATCGACTATATGAGGCTCCTTTGCGGCATTTTCGATAACGGTAAGACCCGTTGCCTTGACAGCTGCGAGCATTGCGTTGATAGTTGCGCCCACGGTTATCTTATCAAAATATATCTGAGAGCCGATAAGTGAATCGGCACAGATGTCTATCATGCCGTTTTCAAGAGTGCAGACAGCACCAAGAGCGGAAAACGCTTTCAGATGCTGGTCAATGGGACGGTCGCCAAGATAGCAGCCTCCGGGCATTGATACTCTTGCTCTGCCGAATTTGCCGAGAAGAGTTCCCAGGAAATAATAGGAAGCTCTCATGTGGCGTGCAAGCTCATAAGGAACCACGGGATCCTTTATGCCTGTAGCGTCTATCCGATAAACGCCCTTATCAAGCTGCTTTATCTCCGCACCCATTTCGTAGAGTATACGGAGTGAAATGGAAACGTCGCTGATATTAGGTATGTTTTCAAGCACACAGGGACCGTCTGCAAGGATAACTGCGGGGATTATAGCAACAACAGCGTTCTTTGCACCGCTTATTGTGACCTCGCCCTCAAGACGCCTGCCGCCTTTTATAATAAACTTTTCCAAAATAAAACTCTCCCGGAAAAATAATTTGCTCGGAATATATGGCAGATATACCCGCCTCAGTCTGCCGAAAAAGACCATTTTGAATAAGGACTAAGCATATATTCTATGAGAAACGGCTTCAACGACACGCTGATTAAATGGTTTTTTCAGCACTATTTATTATATCACATTACATTTCAAATTAAAAGCATTTTTGAGTAATAATTTTGACGGAATTTACGGGCACATAAAAGAATTAAATGGCAATGTGTACAAAAAATGAGCAATGTGACTTTTTTCACGGAAACAAAACTATGTTTGCTGTAACC
>CAMAIG010000030.1 GCA_945835085.1 uncultured Ruminococcus sp.
ACTCTGGGTTAAATGGAAAACAACGAAAAAAACAACAGCGGACCCATAAAGCATTCCCGTCCGGGCTCATTCCTTGATAATGTAAGAAGGATCGAGGAGGAGGAAAAAAGAGCTGCCCTTGAAGAAGAATCAAAGGCTGCTGCCCAAAAGGCCGAGGAGGAACAGCGGGAGCGCCGTGCTTATGAGGAAAAGCTGAAAAAAGAGCGCCTGGAGCTTATGAAGCTAAAACAGGGCGTCATTTCGGAGAATGATATTGAAAAGGAAGAAAAGGTCGAAAAAACCTATACTATATGGGAAAAGATATCAAACTTTTTCTATCACAACAAGGTCTATCTCGTAGTGGGAGGAATATTTGCGGCGATTGCAATTTTCCTTATCTATGACTATGTGACCACAGAGCGGGCGGATATTCAGTCCCTGTTTATTGCCTGCGACTTTGAAATGACATATAAAGCTTCCGATGTTTCGGAGCTTTGGAGCAGCTATGGCGAGGATTACAACGGCGACAAAAAATCCGTTGTAAAGCTTTACTATGTTCCCGCTCTTTATGATAATGAGGATATGACCACCGCATATCTTGTCCAGAGCGACCGAACAAAGCTAATGGCGGAGTTTCAGTCGGGTGAAACCATTATCATAATCGGTGACAAGGACGCTTATCAGGCTCTCGGAGTCCTTGAAAATGCCTTTGTGGACGCAAGGGAGCTTTTCCCCGATGACCCTTATGCCGAGGAGCTTGGCTACCGCCTTCAGGGCACGGATTTCAAGGATATGATTGGCAGACCCGATATGGACGACAGCAAGCTTTATGTGTCATTCAGAAAGCCCATCAAAACCATGGGACTGAGCGAGGAGAAGATGCAGGTGAATTTTGACCGCTCACTGAGCTTTTTCAAAAATTTCCTTGCCGAGCATCGTGTTGAGGGAAAAACACTGGAGCCTACTCCCGACCCTGCGCCCGTGGAGGATGAATATGCTTTGGAAGAAAACGGAGAGCAAGGCTCATGAATAAATACGATGTCCTGAAACGCTGCTTCGGATACGACAGCTTCCGTGAAGGTCAGGAAATGCTGGTGGACAGCATACTTGCAGGGAGAGATACTCTGGGAGTAATGCCCACAGGTGCGGGAAAATCCATATGCTACCAGGTTCCCGCTCTGATGATGAGGGGGATAACTCTTGTAATATCGCCCCTTATCTCCCTTATGCAGGACCAGGTCACATCTCTGGTGCAGGCGGGAGTAAGAGCGGCATACATAAACAGCACACTGACTGTAAATGAGCTTTACACCGTTATCAGAAACGCTTCCGAGGGAGCGTACAAGCTGATATATATCGCCCCGGAAAGGCTTGACAGCGATATCTTTCTGGACTTTGCCATGAAGGCGGATATCAGTGCCATAACGGTGGACGAGGCTCACTGCATTTCTCAGTGGGGACAGGATTTCAGACCAAGCTATCTTAATATCCCGAAATTTGCATCGTCACTTCCGAAAAGACCCGTTATCTCCGCATTTACAGCCACTGCCACCGATAGGGTCAGAGAGGATATTCAGAGGTTATTGGAGCTTAATGACCCCTTTTCCCTTGTAACGGGCTTTGACAGAAAAAATCTATATTTTGAAGTAAAGCAGCCCACCGACAAGCTCCATGAGCTGCAAAGTCTGATAACGAAATATATCAATGAGGACAGAAGCGGCATAGTTTACTGTTCAACGAGGAAAAATGTTGAGAATGTCTGTGACAAGCTCAGAAGTTTGGGATTTCCTACCGCAAGATACCATGCAGGGCTTTCCGACGAGGAACGCCGCACAGGTCAGGAGGATTTTATCTATGACCGTGTGAAGGTCATGGTGGCAACAAATGCATTCGGCATGGGCATTGACAAATCAAATGTGGGCTTTGTTATCCATTACAATATGCCTAAGGACCTGGAGAGCTATTATCAGGAAGCGGGACGAGCAGGGCGTGACGGTTCTCCTGCGGACTGCATTCTCCTTTACAGCGGGCAGGACGTGGTGACGGCGAAATTCCTCATAGACAAAAGTTACGAGGAATCGGAGTCCGAGCCTGAGATTGCATCGGAGCTTAGGCGGCGTGATATGAAAAGGCTCCATGACATGACCGTTTACAGCACCTGCGACGGCTGCCTGCGTTCATATATACTCAGATATTTCGGTGAGAAGGCTCCCGCAGAATGCGGAAACTGCTCATGCTGCTGTTCCGATGAGGGAGCGGAGGATATCACGGTGGACGCCCAGAAAATAATGTCCTGCATCTTCCGTGCAGGGCAGAGATACGGTGCAAAAATGATCTGCGATATCCTTAAAGGCTCGAAAAACAGCAGCATCGTTTCAAAGGGCTTTGACAGCCTGTCCACATACGGTATAATGAAGGATGAGGACACAAAAAGGATAATGCATATCATCGAAAAGCTGGAGGGAATGGGATATATCTCCCGGACAGACAGCGAATATCCCGTGCTGAAGCTTGAAAATACAGCGGCAGAGGTGCTGAGGGGCAAGGTCAGGGTAATGGCAAGAATGCCTAAGAAGCCTGTGGAAAAAAGAAAAACAGCTGTGGTTTACAATTACGACCCGCAGCTTATGGAGATGCTGAAGGCTCTGAGAAAAAAAGCGGCGGAGCGTCAGGGCATTCCCGTTTATATGGTCTTTTCCGATTCTGCGCTTCGTGATATGTGCATAAAGCTTCCCAGGACGGAAAAGGAGTTTCTTTCCGTTTCGGGAGTTGGAGCTGCAAAGCTTGAACGATATGGCAGCAGCTTCCTTGATGCAATAAATGCATACGTTATACAGAATTTCCCGAAGGCAGTGGAAATAACAACAAAGACCTCCTCACAGCGGCGGCTTAAAAATGCAGCCTCGGTAAAGAACGGCTTTGAGGAGATAAAGCGTGGACTTGCCAATGTGTCCGTAACGGAGGATATCCATATAACAGGTTTCTGCGACAGCATTATTGCTGCATCGGGAGCGGATATTTCCGTTTCGGCTCTGCGAAACGCCGTAACGGGCTGGCTTGAAAGCATAGGCGTGCTTGTTACGCTAAAAGACGAAAACGGTCATGCATACAAGCAGATAACCGATTCCTCCGAAGAGCTTGGCATTTACAGCGAGATGGTGCAGAGTGCCAATGGGGGCAGGTCTTATGTAAGGGTGAAATATACCCCTGCGGCACAGCAGTTTATCCTTGATAATCTTGATGCGGTCGAAGCGTTTGCCTTAAATAGCTTAAACGTTTGAAATTCTCTTGCTCATATTTAACGGAATATGGGCAGAATATATGTGCATTAGTGAAAAAATGCACAAAAGCTATTGATTTTTTTAAGAAAATGTGGTAAACTTAATTATATGATTTTTTCTCAAAGGAGATGTTGGAAAATGCGCCTTGTAACCCGTTCCGACTTTGACGGACTTGCCTGCGGAGCGCTGCTTAAAGATGCGGGCATTATAGATTCATGGAAATTTGCGCACCCGAAGGATCTTCAGGACGGTCTTATTGAGATAACAGAAAATGACTGTCTTGCAAACGTTCCTTTTGTAGAGGGCTGCGGACTTTGGTTTGACCATCACTCCAGCGAGCAGGAGAGAAATCAGCTTGAGGGAAAATACAAGGGCGAGAGCCGCATTACACCCTCCTGTGCAAGAATAATTTACGATTATTACGGCGGCAAGGAGCGTTTTGCTCATTATGACGACATGATGGCCGCTGTTGATAAGGTTGACTCGGGAAATCTTACCCGTGAGGAGATACTTCACCCCGAGGGCTGGATACTTGTTGGCTTCCTTATGGACCCCAGAACCGGTCTTGGAAGATGGAGAAACTTTACTATCTCCAACTATCAGCTCATGGAAAAGCTTATCGACTGCTGCCGCACGATGACTACGGAGGAGATTCTTAACCTCCCCGATGTCAAGGAAAGAATAGAGGTTTATTATGAGCAGAACGATAAGTTCATCGAGATGGTAAAGGCTCATACCCGTGTTGAAAAGGACGTTATCATTTCCGATCTGCGTGGGGTCGATCCCATTTACAGCGGCAACAGATTCCTTATTTACAGCCTCTATCCCGAGCAGAACATCTCTGCATGGATAGTAAGCGGCAAGGGCGGCAAGGGCTGCTCCTGTGCCTGCGGATATTCTATCCTTAACCGCACCTCAAATGTCAATGTGGGAAGCCTTATGCTCAAATACGGCGGCGGCGGACACAAGGCTGTGGGAACCTGCCAGTTTACCGATGAGGATATGGACGCAAAGATACCTCAGCTCCTTGACGAGCTTGTTAACTACGACAAGTATTACAATGTATGATTACATAGAATTTTAACAAAATGCCCCGCCTGACGTTTTTGCCGTCAGACGGGGTCATTTATTTCAGTCCGTATTTTTCGTAAAATGCGTCAATATCTGCCTGTGTCCTCACAAGCTCGGAATAATGGAGCTTTTTATCGGTCTTGCTGTAAAATCCGATGGTCTTTTCCCCTGTGCATACGCTTGATTCCAGTCTTATCATATCCGCCGTAAAGCCCTCGGGGATAGAAAGGGTCTGCGGCGTTTTCTTTGAAAAAATTCCCATATCACTGCTGTCCGATTGCATTTCTCATGGCTCTTACTTCCTCGGCGGTAAGCTCACGCCATGCCCCGGGCTTAAGCATTCCAAGCTTCAGAGGTCCGATTGATGTTCTGCGGAGTCTTGCGACCTCAAGCCCTACAGCCTCGCACATACGGCGTATCTGACGATTTCTGCCCTCATGAATGGTTATTCTCATAACGCTTCTGTCGGTGCCGTCTACCTCCACATTCACGACCGCAGGCTGGGTCATTCTTCCGTCAAGCATCACACCCTCTGTAAGGGTAACTATCTGCTCATCGGTAATCTTTGACATTACCGTGACACGATAGGTCTTGCTCACATGACGGGAGGGGTGCATTATATCATTTGCAAACTTTCCGTCATTGGTAAAAAGCAGCAGTCCCTCGGAGTTGCGGTCAAGCCTTCCTATGGGATATACTCTTTCCTCAAGCCCTGTAAGCAGCTCCGTAACGCATTTTCTGTCAAGCTCGTCGGACATGGTGGTAACATATCCACGGGGCTTATTGAGCATGATATAGTATTTGCGGCGCTTCTTTGTGTATCTTACACGCTCGCCGTTAACCATTATAACATCACGGTCATTTGCCTTGTCGCCAAGCTGTGCTGTCCTGCCGTTGACCTTAATGGCACCCTGAGATATAAGCTCCTCTGCCTTTCTGCGGGAGCATATGCCGCTGTCGGAAAGGATCTTCTGAAGTCGTATTTTTTCCATATTTTCACTTCCTTAAAAAATAAAGCCAGAACTTTTTGAAATAATCTTTGATAGTATCAATAATGCTCTTTCTCGGAGGCAACGCATCGGATATTGGTGCGCTCTCAGCCGCCGTCATGGGGATACGGTCTATCTCCTTATCTCCGTCATAGACAATGAGCGTGCCTATCTCTTTTCCGCAGGCAACAGGAGCGTATACCATGGGCGGGGAAACTATCCTCCAGGAGATGAGGCTTTTTTCTCCCCCGATCTCGGTATATTCGGGCGTTCTCGCAGGTACGAGCCTTAAACTGTCGGTATTTCCTCCTGCAAGGGAAACGTAATACTCGATATTGTCCTCAACAGTCCTTCTCTCAGTAACGGAAAAACCATAATCAAGCATTTTCCTATGGTCGTTCCAGTCATCGGGAGCGTTCAGGGTAACGCAGACAAGCGTAACTCCATTTCGCGGTGCAGCCGACACAAGACATCTTCCCGCCTCGTCGGTAAATCCCGTCTTTACGCCGATACAGCCCTCGTAATTATCAAGGAGCTTGTTTGTATTGTAAAGGTATCTGTCATAGGGCGGGTCGCCGAAGCTGAGCTTCATTGAGCTCTTTGAGCATATCTGCAAAAAATCGGGATTTTTTATCGCATATGCCGCAAGATGAGCCATATCCTCCGCTGTGGAGTAATGGTCGTCGTCATGAAGCCCCGAGGGCGTTACAAAATGAGTGTTTTTCAGTCCCAGCTCTGCCGCTCTGCCGTTCATGAGCCTTGCAAATGAGGGAATATCCCCCGCAATACGCACGGCAGCGCAGTTTGCCGCATCATTTCCCGAAGGCAGCAGCATACCGATGCACAGATCCCGCTTGGAAACTATATCCCCCTCGCAAAGCCCCATTGTTGAGCCTTCCGTATGAACGGCGGTGCTGTCGGCAGTGAATTCCTCGTCAAGCCCGCCGCTTTCAAGGGTGATAAGGGCTGTCATTATCTTTGTGGTGCTTGCCATGGGAAGCTTTGTCCTGTAATTTTTACCCATTATCACTCTGCCGCTGTCGGCTTCGATGACAACGGCGGCAAGCGCCGATATTCCTTCGGTTTCGGGCACCGCTCCCGCAAGGGGTGCAAGCACCGTCAAAGCAGCCATTGCCAGTGCGGCAGCTGCACCGAATAACCTTATTTTCATAAACATTCCCCCAAAACTTCTGCTTTTACAAAAGCATATGCGGGGAATGTCCGTGATTATGAATTAATCTGTAAAATCAAAGGAAACGGCTTCATCGGAAGCACTGCTCTCGCTGTACATTTCCTCGGGTATCTCAATATCGTCGGTATCGAGAGCGGATTTAGAAGCTTCGGACTTCTTTCCATCGTCCTTCTTGTCCTTCTTGAAAAGTGAAGCCACCTTGTTGAACACATCGGGCACCATGTTAACAATGGCAGAGGAAGCAGAAACATCAAGATTCATCTGAAGGAGCTGAACATCTCCGCCCGAAACCACGAGAAATCCCATAGGCGTTATGGTAATGCCTGCACCGCTTCCGCCGCCGAAAAGCTCCTTTTCGGACTTGGAAGGGATATCCGAGCCGCCGCTGGCAAAGCCGTATGAAACCTTTGAAACGGGAATGATAGTCACGCCGTTGTCAAGGTTCAGAGGATCTCCCATAATTGTATTTGCGTCTGTCATTTCGTGGATCTTACCCATAGCGGAGGTAACAAGATCTTTTACTTTAGTATCCATAATATTTTTCCTTTCATTATATGTTATTTTGACATAAATACCCGCAGTGCAGGTGAATACTTTTTCAGATGAAAAAGGTACCCGAAGACTATTGCAAGGAGCGCATTTATAAGGCTTGCAGGTCTTAGCTTGACCTTGCATTCCCCGTCATAGCGTGAATTTTCCTTTGGCAGGTTGAAAATACAGTCTATCCTCACAGAGTCAAGACGGAACCTTTTCATAAGCGTTTTCATAAATGCAATGGCGTTATACACCCCTGCATTCAGCTTTCCGTAAAGCATTGCCGCTTCATAAGCGTCCTCATCGGCGGCGGCGAGATCAATTTTAACGCCGTCAACATATATCTTTCCGCAAAGCCTTTTAAGATGCCCTCCGCACAGCTCCCACAGAAGCAGGAAGGCGTCCTTTTTTTCGGTAAGGTCATCAATAAGGGCATTTATCCTTTCGGGAAGGGGCAGCTTTTTTTCATCGGAGGACTTGGATTTTTTTGCTTTTCCTTGCTTTTCCTTTTTTTCCTCGGGAGGAGCTTCGCTCTTATCCCGGGAGCTGTCATTATCCGAGGGGCTGCTCTTATCGGGCTCTGCCTCCTTTTCGGAAGCGTTTTCTTCCGATGTCTTGTCCGACTTTTCCGTTATTTTCTTTTTCCCGGGAGGCTTGTCCGTTTTTTCGGGTCTTGGATAAAGAGTCAGCCACATAAAGCGTACCCTTACATCAAGCTTTCCCCCGTAATAACGGATATGTGCGGCAACGGGAATATTGCAGACAAGAACTATGATGCCGATTATCGCCCCGATTATTATGAGAGCAGGCATTATTCCCCGTCCTCCGTTTCCGCTTCCTCCGAAGCTATAAGAAGGGGGTCGAAATCCTCTCTGACAAGCCCTTCTATGGGCGGAAGCTCATCAAGGCTTGAAATACCGAAGCAGCGCAGAAATGTGCTTGTTGTCCGATATGCTATGGGTCTGCCGGGAACATCAAGCCTTCCTGCCTCCTCCACAAGATTTTTCTCCGCCAGGGAATTTACAACACCCGAGCTGTCAACTCCTCTTATATGCTCCACAAAGCTCTTTGTAACAGGCTGATTGTAGGCTATTATAGTCAGCACCTCCATTGCCGCAGGAGAAAGAGGAGCATTCTTTTTATTCTCCGCAGCCGCCTTCACATAGTCGTAATACTCGGTCCTTACGGTAAGCTGATAGCTGCCCGACAGCCTCAGCACGCAAAGAGCGCTGTTATTTTCGGAATATGCGTCGTTCAGCACATCCGCAAGCAGGGTAAGCGCTCCCTTTTCAACGCCGATGGAGGAGGAGAGCCTTTCGGGGTCAACAGGATCGCCGCAGGCAAAAAGCACTGCTTCCATACGGGCAGCATTTTCTGTCAGCTTCATTTGTCCTCACTCTCACTTTCCTCATCAAATTCGGCGGAGATCTCATTTTCCGACTCCTGCACGGGTATATTGCGGTTAAAGGTCATCTCGGTATTATCGTCATTAAGGATTATCCTGCCCGATTTTGTAAGCTCCAGCACCGCAAGAAAGGTCGCCACACGCTCGGAGCGGTCGGTTATCTCCCCGAAAAGCCCGCTGAGTGTGCAGCTTCCGTCTTTATAAAGTCTTTTGAGCACATGGATTATCCTTGATGTCACGGACACGAATTTCCTTGACACAAGCTTTGAGAATGCCGATGGTGCCAGCTCCTCCTGCTGCTTGTCCTTTTTTACAGCCATGCCCCTGTATGCCTTGACAAGCTCCTCGGGGCTGTGGCTTCGGCTGTATTCGCAGGAGGTTTCGATAACCATGGGAGCACGGACAGTCACCCTATCTCCCAGGAAAGTATCTTTAAGCTTTTCGGCAGCAAGCTTGCAGAGGGAATATTCAATAAGCCGTCCCTGAAGCTCCTTTTTCAGTTCCTCAGCTTCTTCCTTTCTGGGCAGAAGCGAAACCGTCTTTATATAAATGAGCCTTGCAGCCATTTCAAGGAATTCCCCTGCTATTTCCATATCCTGCTCAGCCATTTCGCCGATATAGTCAAGATACTGCTCCACAAGGGTAAGTATGGGGATATCGTTAATATTGAGCTTATGCTTTGATATAAGGTGGAGCAGAAGGTCAAGGGGACCCTCAAACACCTCAAGCTTATATGAAATCGCACTCATATGCCAAGTATCCATCCCATTACAATATCCACCCAGCCTGTAAGGAAGGTCATTACCGTAAGGGCAATATTCCTCAGAAATGCAAGGGGCTTGTCCAGCAGTCCCGTATAAATAAGCACTATCATGGCAAGGGCAATGTATCTTTCATACTGCATTATCTTGAAATATAATCTTTCGGGAAGAATTGCATTGAATATCTTTGAGCCGTCAAGGGGAGGTATCGGCAGGAAGTTGAACACGCCCAGGGAGATATTTATGATAGTCACATATACAAAAACCGTGGCGACAGTATACATAAACTCGCTGTTCTGCACCAGTGCAATAATGACCAGCACACGGTAAACTATCATGGAAAAAAACGCCATAATAAAATTTGAAGCGGGTCCCGCAAGGGAGGACAGCATCATTCCCCTTTTGGGATTTTTGAAATTGCGTGGGTCGACCTGAACGGGCTTGCCCCAGCCGAAGCCCACCAGCACAAGCATCAGCGAGCCGAAAAGGGTCAGATGTGCAAAGGGATTGAGAGTTATCCTGCCCTGTCTTCTGCCCGTGTCGTCCCCAAGCCTTTCGGCAGCCCAGGCATGAGCGCACTCATGTATGGGTATGGCGGTGAAAAGCACCAAAGCATTTATAAAAAGCTCTAATATTTTATCATTATTCATTCTTTATTATCCTCGCATATGATTTCAATAGCTATACTTTAATATTATACTATATTTCACCGACGATTACAAGGGCTTTTGCACAAAAAATTCCTATCTGCTCTGTCACGCCGACAACAAACCGCGAATATTTTATAATTTTTGCAAAAATGGCC
>CAMAIG010000031.1 GCA_945835085.1 uncultured Ruminococcus sp.
ATTCACATAATTCTTCGGAATATCCGCACATCGGGGACGGAATTTGTTTTCAAGCAATACCCGATGAACTATACGGGCGAAATACTGTATGACGGCGCAAGCGAAGAAATAACTCTGAAAGGGATCTTCCATGAATCAGCCGGAACAAGGGAGCTGAAAACTGCCGACTCGGGCTCCATTCATTCAAAGAATGCTTCAATGATCCTGACCGACCATGAATCTGCAAAGGATATTCGCCGTTATGCGGAGTGCACGATAGGCGGAGACAGGTTCAGAGTCGTATCGGTCATTGACGTTGAACAGCAGGGCAGCATCGCCGAAATTGTTATCGAAAGGGTGCAGGGAGATGTCTGATACAAACGTAAAAGGCGATCTGTTTGAAAACATAGGAAGATTGCCGGAGCGTATGGAAGCAGCTATAGATCTTTACGTTGAAACTGCCGCAAGGGAGTTAGAGGGAGAAATGAAGAAAGACGCTCCCTGGACCGATCGCACGGGCGCTGCACGTGGACGGCTCACAAGCACCGTACAGAAGGAAAACAGATATATCTATATAATAAAGCTGGCTCATGGAGTAAATTACGGGGTATATCTGGAATTGGCTCACGAGAAGAAATATGCGGTCATTCAGCCGACTATCATCAAAAACAAGGACAAGGTTCTTTCGGGCTTAAAAAACCTGTTAAACCGCATGAAATGAGGGATAGAAATGGTCAGTTTATGATTTGATCACAAAGCATCTGCTTAGCTGCGGATTCAAGGTTTTCGCTCCCGGGGCGCACAAAGGAAGCTGCACAGAGCCTTACGTTGTTGTGAAAAAGCTTGCAGATTCCCCGTATCTCAAATATTCATCGACAATAACCTACTATGACGTGCTCTGCTATGGGCGGACATTTTCAGAATGTGAATACTTCACCGAAAAGGTCAAAGAAGCCATGAAGGGGCTGACCTTTACCGTTATGCCTACCTATGACATTACCGAAGCATTTTTTGATGAGGACGTCGGCGCATACATGAAGAGCATAACATACAGGAATTACAAAAAAATCACCACTTAAAAGGAGGAAAAAGCTATGCCCACAAAAGGACATGAAATAGCAACTATTGATGTTGTAATGGTCACGGTCTCGGTTACGGACGGCGAAGAACTGGGACTTACCACTGCCAGCAAAATTCAGGTAGACCCCCAGATCGAGACCACAGAAGCTATCAAGCTTATCATCAAAAACGTGTTAGTAGCGCAGAAGCGTGAATCAAGCACGCTTACCGGCAACACGCTCAAGCTTACCGACAATGTATTCAACCCCGACCTTGTCAAGATACTTCAGGGCGGTACTATCGAAGAAGATGAGGACGGCAATATCACGGGATATACTCCCCCTGCGGCAGGAGAGGCAATAGATCTCAAGCCGTTTACGCTGAATGTGTATTCGGCACAGTACGACGCTTCGGGACTTATCGTACGGTACGAGAAGACCGAATATCCCAATTGCACAGGACAGCCCATTTCGATGTCCAGTGAGGATAATGTATTCCGTGTTCCCGAATACACAATCATTTCGGCTCCCAATAAGGGCGAGCCGCCTTACAAGATGACTTACGTAAAAGAACTTCCGGTTCTGACATCGGCGGCATCAGCATAAAAAAATTTTTTGGAGGATATAACTCATGGAGATCACAAGCATTGAGACCCTTAAGCAGGTAAAGTCAACCGAAGTAGTCGAGCTGCCCAAATTCGCGGACGGCACTCCCCTGGTGGCGGAGCTTAAAAAGCCGTCGGTAATTAATATGTTCATCAACGGAAGAGTTACAAATCAGCTTCTGGAAGCGGTCACACTGGTCACCGAGGGTGAAAATAACGGTAATGATCCCGAAGCACCAAAGAAGCTTCCCGACATGGCAGCATCTATGAACTTCATTGAATCGCTTTGCGAGGAATGCATGGTCAATCCCACATATGCGCAGGTGAAGGAGTATGCAGGCGGACTGACCGATGAACAGATGATGTTCATTTATCAGTATTCGCAGAAGGGCATAGAGACATTACAGTCCTTTCGTTAAAAGTCCGCAGATATTATCCGTGATCTACATGGCAAGGAAATTCGGGACCCGTCCAAGCGACTATATGGGACTGCAGGGCGAGTATCTGCGGTTCTGCTTCGACGAGGCCTGCGCTTTTCTTACCACGGCTCTTGAAGCGGGAAAAGAACTGCATTTTGACAGCAAAAAAGAAGTTACACACTATTCAAGCTTATCGGAATTTTACAGGTCACTGGGGGTAGAACATAAATGACGCTTGGCGAGGCTGTCGGCTACATAAAACTGAATATTGAGGATTTCGCAAAGAAAACCGACATGGTCACAAAGGAGTCGGAGGCTCTCCAGAGCAAGCTCGGCTCTATCGGCAGCACCGCAAACGCTATTTCCAAGACAGTCACTGCTGCTTTTGCGGCTATCGGAACGGCTGCCGCCGCAGGAATTGGTGCTGCCATTTCTGTGGGAAGCAGTTTTGAAGCCTCCATGTCACAGGTCGCCGCTACAATGGGAATGACCGCGGAGCAGATACAGAGCGGCTCTGCAAGCTATGAAGCTCTCCGTGAAGCCGCCGAGGAAGCGGGAGCAACAACGAAATTCACCGCAACACAGGCAGGCGAAGCGCTTAATTATCTTGCGCTGGCAGGCTATTCCGTTGAGCAGAGTATTTCCAGTCTGCCGACAGTCCTTGACCTTGCGGCGGCGGGAGGAATGGGCCTTGCCTCCGCTTCCGATATGTTGACGGACGCCGTATCGGCTCTGGGATTATCCATTGAAGATATGTCCTATTTCTCCGACCAGATGGCGAAAACAGCGCAGAAGTCCAACACAAGCGTTGCACAGCTGGGCGATGCTATACTGCAGATAGGCGGTACAGCTAAGGTGCTTTCCGGCGGAGTGACGGAGCTGGACACTGCTCTCGGTGTCCTTGCGAACAACGGTATCAAGGCGGCAGAGGGCGGCACTGCTTTAAGACAGATAATACTCAATCTGACAGCGCCCACCGATGCAGCCGCAAAGTACATGGAGGAGCTGGGCTTACAGGTCGCCGATGCCGAAGGAAATGTCCGTCCGCTCAATGAAATATTCCGTGATCTGGACGAAATACTGCAGAGCAAGGGCATCACGGGCACTGCCGAAATAAGCAATGCTCTTTCGCAGATATTCGACGCGCGGCAGCTGAAATCCGCAACGGCTCTTCTGGCAAATTACGGCGACACCTGGGACAAGCTCTACAATGAGATAGACAACGCCGAAGGCGCGGCTTCCAATATGGCAGAGACTATGTCTGCAAACCTGCAGGGCGCTGTGACGACCTTCAAATCGGCTCTTGAGGGCGTGGGTATCACCATATATGACAGCTTTCAGTTAAAGCTTACCGAAGGCGTAGAGGCGGCGACAACGCAGCTTTCCTCCCTGAACAAGGCTCTGCAGACAGAGGAAATGCAGGAAGCATTATCGAAGCTGTCCGATATGCTGGGGAATGCTATTGTTAAACTCACAGAATTTGCAAGTGATGTTATTCCTAAGGTCTTATCGGGATTTGCTTCATTTGTGGATAATCTTTCAAATATTAAGGGTTTGCTTGCAGGCGTTGCAACGACTTTAGCAGTCGCTTCTGCGGGAGCTCTTGTGTATCAGGTACAGACTAATGCCGTAGCTGCTGCGCTGATAGCTCAGAAGGTCGCACAATTAGCCGCAAACGCTGCTCTTCTCGCCAATCCCTATACTGCTGTAGCTGCGGTTCTTGGTGTTCTTGTTGCGGGAATCGTCGCTGCAGTCAGCAAGCAAAAGGAAGCTATTGCAGAAGCCGATAAGGTGAATGAAGCCTACTATCAGCAGGAGGCCGCTGTAAGAGATCTTGCTGACGCATGGGACGAAGCCAAGCAGTCTGCGGACGAGTACAGGCACAGCAATGACGAGCAGATAAACGACCTCAATAATCTGTATAACCTTATTCATGACAACACAAATGCAATGGGAACTATCACTTCCTGTTACAATGACGTTATTGAGGCTGTTAATACTCTTAACGAAATGCTTCCGATAGATTTGTCGGTACAGGACGGACAAATCGTCGGATACGGTCAATTAGCAGTAGCTGTGGAAGAATATAACAACCAGCTTGAAGCACAGGCAGAACTTGAAGCACGCAGGTCTGAATACGAAGCAGCCCTTGCAAATAATCAGCAGGCAAAGGAATATTTTGAACAAGTCAAGCAGGATCTATTATCCGTAGGCGAAGAGTACCAAAAAGCAAAGTCTGATCTGGAGAAATTCAATTCCGGCATTAATGCTTATTCCGGGGAGACCTACAAAGCCGCTCAAAAAGCGGGACAGACGGTCAGAGAATATCTGAATCAGCAGTATGAGATCGCCGAGAACGCTTTTAATTCTGTTACCGATACTTACTATCTGACTCAACAGCAAGTATCTGAAACAGAAGAAATCATTTCCGGATTCAAGAAAGACTATCCCGAATTGATGTTCGCGGCAGGCGAAGAAGTCGAAGGCATCTGGAAAACCCATGAAGAGGCCATGCGAGGTATTGCTGAGTACTATTCCGATGAGATGACAGCGTATTATCAGCAAAAAACCCAAGAAAGCGTTGATGCTATAGCAAAACAAGCAGAGGAAGAAGCGGCGGCATGGTCCGATGCACAGGCAGATCTTTCCGACCTTGAACGTCAATTCAACCTCGGTGAGATCGCATCGGAGGAAGAGTATTACAACAAACGTCTGGAAATACTCAACAAGTATAATCTCCGCATGAACTCCGACTGGGCAAAGACCTTCAAGTCCACAAATGACAAGATAAGCGACCTTGAAGCTCAGGCACTCGAAGAGGAAGAAAAAAAGCTTAAGGAGCAGGAGGAAGAAAGGCAGAAGGCTATTGAAGCCGAAAAGGAAAGACAGGAACAGGCACTCCGGGACAAGGAAGATTATTTCAAGAAGCAGGCTCAGATGCTGGAGGACAAGCTGTATCTTGACGATTCCTATACCGAGGAAATGTACTGGAACGACCTGCAGCTTCTTACCGATACACTCGACAAAAGCAGCGACTTATATGATGAGTACAACCGCAAGATACTTCGGGGCAAAAAGGACCTTGAAGCCGAAAAGCTCCAAGCCGCACAGCAGGCTCTTGACGATGAAAACAATGCTTACTACAAGTCATTGCAGGATAAGAAAAAATACAATGACGACTACACGGACGAACAGTATCTGCTTGACCTGCAGGCGTTTATTGCAACGCTCGACAAGGAAAGCAAGCTGTATGACACTATCGCTGACGAGATACTGTCCACGCAGAAGCAGATTGCCGACAATAATCAGAGTATCGCAGACGATTCATTCAGCTCCTGGGAATCGGGCTTCAACGCTCTCGTTTCCGAAGCGAAAGCGGCATACAGCGAAATAGAAGCCAAGCAGAAAAGCCTTGAAAGCTCTTTGAACAGCTCCATCGACATGTACGAGATCAAGACTAAGCAGGTTCGCAATGCTCAGACGGGATTGTTTGAAGATGTGGAATACGAGGATTACACTGCCGAAGTCTTCCAAAAACAATCGGCAGCGCTGGACGATTACGAGGCAAAGCTTGACGAGCTGAAAAGCCGCGGAGCTTCCGAAGAGCTGATGTCCTATATATTATCCCTATCCCCCGAAAAAAGTGCAGAGCTTGCCGAAAATCTCACCAAAATGTCTGATTCACAGTTAAAGGCTTATGATGGATCGTACACCGCCTTACTGGCAAAAAACAAGGCGTTTTCCGAGAAATACTATTCCGATTCGGTCGAGGACTTCAAAACTCTGTGGGGACAGAAAATTACCGACTACATCGACTCGCTTCCCGAAGAAGCAAAACAGGCGGCGAAGGAGCTTATCGAGAATTTCATCTCTTCTCTTGATGAGCAGACAATGGAAGCCTCGGGAGGACTGCTTGACATTCTTACTATGGCTTCGGACACCATCGGAAATATGGCAAAATCGGGCGACTTCAAGAATTACGGTACATCTGCCGTTTCCGACTTTTCATCGGGAATGACACAGGCGAGCAGTGGACTCGAAGATCAGAGTGCAGTTATCGGCAGCACTGCAGGCAAAGCATTATTCAGCGCATTTAAAACAGGTGCCGAACCTATTCTTGAATGGGCGCAGAGCATGTGGAACGGAGTGAAAAATATTTTCGCAAAGGAGCTTGAGGTCTCGGCAAGCATCAATGCCGCTGCCAATACTCCGATAGTAGGCATTCCACAAACATCGGCAGATTCACAGGCGGTCACTCCTTCTTCCGCGGCTTCATCGCAGACGTGCAAATGCCTCACAAAGCAGGACGTGATAGACGCCATCAGACAGACACAGCCAAGCGGCAATGTGGTCTTAAAATGCGACGGAAAGGTACTCGGACAAATCGCCTTAAAGGAGCTCAACGAATTATCTCAAAGCACAGGAAATCTGCAATTACATGTATAATGGAGGATCGGAACCATGTTAAGTATAACTATCAACGGCACTGTAATTGACACATATCTTTCGAAATACAATGTTGAGATACAGGAAGTGTATAATGAATCGGGAAGCTTTACCGCCATTGACAATACTCAGCACAAAGCATATCTCGGCGATATGCGAGTACTTAGCGTAGATTTTGAGCCCATGTCCACAGCGCAGATAAACGAGCTGTTTTCTGCGATCAAGGCAAATCGTGAAGAGATCACCATATCATATATTGATCCGCAGCTGGGGGAAAATACTCTGACATTTACTTGTTCCAAGCTTCCCGCTGCCAGCTACTTTGAATCGGATGACGGAATACAGTTCTGGCAGATACCGACGGTAACCTTTGAGGAGATCACTGCTTTCTCGCAGTCCGGAGGCTCGGGGTAGCAATTATGAATATAACTATAAGTTAACTATAGGAGCAAGTGATTACTACACCAATGAGATCGGAAACGATTTGAAGATATCATCAAATGCAGCGGTCGAAAACGGATATGCTATAGGCAGCGTAGCATCAAGCTCGATCTCGGGCTCGGTCATCTTCAAGCAAATGCCCGAAAGAAATGATAAGATCCTATTGTATATAAAGACAAAGGACAGCGATGATTTGAGTATTATCGGAAACTGGTATCTCAAATCCTTTGAGGCAATAGAACACACAAAAGTAACTTTTTCGGGCATGGACATAATCGGATTTACCGATAACGAGTATGATGCTCCGCAGCCAGGAGAATCTTTGATATACCCAAGTGTTGCCACGCATGCTGCCGCAATACAAAGCACATTGTCGGGACTGGTTAACGAGAACGTAGTACTGCAATACCCAAATACCGCTCCGTCTCCGGCGGTTACAAGCTCCACGAATGCAAACATGAGGACAATGCTGGGGTACATAGCGGCAATGATGTGTACCAATTATCAGCAGCCATTTGGAACCGATAAGCCATCTATAGAGTATACCCCATTCAATAATGGTAATAATTCTCTGACAATAGAGGCTTCGGACAGACAAGAACTAACATACTCTCTTCCGGGAGCAGATATAGACGGTGTACGTGTATTCAATACCGCTAACAGTGGTATACCTGTATTGAAACGCGGAGAGACCTATGACATGTATGGCATATACAATTTTGGCAGTACATTACCTGCAGCGAATTTCATGGAAGTAGTTTCACCCTATACTAAAAGCTCCGACGACGAAAACTATAAAAATCTCGTAGGACAAAAATACAGCACCGAATTTAGCTGTCAGAAAGTCAAAATGCCGGGAGTATATCCATGCTTTACAAGTGTAACCTTTGTAGGGTATGAAGACTTAAACTGTGTGATTTCCTCTATTACATATTCGTTTACAACCGACGGGATTTTCGCAAACATGTCTGGCACGGGTCAGAACCTTTCCGACTTTAGATATATCGGACAGACGGCTAAGGACCTAAGAAACCGTCCGACTTTTGACAATACGTATGGAGTAACAAAAATCACTCAGAACTCCGGCTTACAATTTGTCTGCAAGGATAAGGATACCGGAGACGATACAAGCTACGGCTTCTCCTCTCAAAGCGGCGGGCTGACCTCCTACGAGGGCGTGATGTCCTCATCCAAGGAGGCTTCTTCCGTTGCGGTGGACAAGTCCTCGGGGACGGTGACCGTGACATATAAGGACGGTCACGTATACAAATACTCCGCCGCTGTCACGGAAACATCAAGCGGCTATAACATCACAAGCGAAACGGAGGAATGGACCTGATGAAAATGATATCAAACGATCTGCGGTCTTCCTGCCGCTCGCTGCTTCTGGGGGCTTATCAGGAGGGCAGCGGCGGCACTTACCGCAACGCGGTTTTCCACGACATCGTTGACAACTCCGATACACTGCTGACCGTCCCTGTGGACGATCACTACAGGATCACCGTCAATTTCTGGGTAACCGACAGAACGGACGTTTACGGGTCTTATATGAACACGTTTTTCGGCATGATATTCGAAAACGAAAACGAAGGATACGGCACAAGGGTCAACTGGTTAAGTAAAAAGGCTTATATTGTTTTTATCATATGGAAAGACAATAATGCCGTATTCGCAAAAGTCGACAGTCAAACATCGCTTTACAATGATGATTACAATCTTGCGGAGGTACGCGAAAGCAATGACACACCGAGACCTTATACGTTTTACGCTTATCCGAGCCGCATTAACGAATACGTTAAAGGCAGTGCTGTGCTTGCTAATGCGGTCAGCGGCTTTGAATGGGAGTTCAGCGGCGATGACGGACAGAAATGGTTCGACGACCAGTACAATGGACTGCATTTATTAAACAGCAGCGGAAACACTGTGAATCTGTCGGTAAATTATACCGTCAAAACTGTTAGCTACAGCTGCGAATACCCTGAATGCGAATGGACTGACCCCGATACGGGTACGACGTCCACAATTGACGATAAGACTGCTGTGCCGACTGTTAAGGTCACTAATGCAAGCACAGCTGTTCAGAATATATCATCGGGAAGTGAACTAAGGCTCTGTCCGGGAAGCTACGGCACTTTTTCCGATCACACGACCACAGCCGAGATTTTATTCGCGTACAATAAATTTATTGAAGCCGTCTGCGCCGCAAACGGCATCAGATCTCACACACCGCAGCTTTTGCTGCCTGAAACGGAGGAATAACCATGATAAAAACTATCACACTCGACGGACCTGCGTCCGTCACAATTAAGCAGTCGCCCTACGACATGGCGCGGTTCTGCTGGCTTTACAATCATTCGGACAGCGATGTGTTCGCTTCCTGCGTGAACGCCGACTGCATCGAAAATGCTGACGGTGTGCTGCGTGTTCCTGCGGGCGAACCCCGAATGCTCGATACCGAGAGCTTCGAGACACTCTATCTTAACGGCTCGGGCACCGTCGAAATTATTACGTCCGCTTTTGCTGTGTGCCCTTTTAGCAGGGCGGCGAAAGGGGGTGATTATCAGCTCCCCATTGCCACGACTGAACTGTTGGGCGGTGTAATTCCTGACGGGACGAGTATTTCCGTTGATGAAAATGGTGTTATTAGTGCTGTTGTTTCTGGTAAAACAAATTATACCATTCAATATGGCGTAGCAACTCCTTCAGATGATGGAAGGTTGACTGTAAAATTTCCAAATCCTTTCAAGACTACCCCGAGAGTAGTAGTTTCTCCCAGTGTT
>CAMAIG010000032.1 GCA_945835085.1 uncultured Ruminococcus sp.
GCTCTGAACTATTTTTTTCACCATTGCCTGCCTGTATTGGGACACGCTGTATAGATCGCTGCCGTAGAGGTAATAAACACCGGAGATATCTCCGCTCTTTATTGCTGCGGAAAGGTCCTTTTCGCTTATCGAAGCCATTTTATCTCCTCCTTTGGGTAAATCTCGCCGTCTGCGATAATATATTCGGCAGTTTCGCACTGCACACAGGGCACACCTGCGGGAATATTTCCGCCGAAGCTGCTGCGGGTCACTGCATACATATCCGCTCTTGCCGAAACCGCCGCCCTGCAGTTATAAACGACAAGGTCATAATGACGGTCGGGCGGCTCCGATTTTCTGCTGATAACAATTATCTCCGTGTTCTCCGCTTGAATTACGGCATAGTCCTCCGAGGGCAATGCCTTATGAGCGCCGATATTTATTATAGTATCTTTCGGCGAATAAGTCAAGCCGCTGTTATTATTTTCCGCTATAATTTCCGACTCGGGGAAATTATCACGGTAAAGCTCCGCTGTTTTATCTCCCGAAAAGAGAACGGCAGCGCTTACCTTCCCAAGCCCATTTCGTCTGATATACGAAACCGCTTCATTTGCACAGCGGTTTGTTCCCGCAAAATCATATATCTCGGCAGAACCGCCGCCGCTTATTACGATAACACAGCCGCTGCCCTCGGTAATAACGGTCATTTTCACTGCGGTGTCGGGGGTCAGCCAATAAATGGAGATCGCTGCCGAACAAAGCAGCACAGCCGATGAAGCAGCCACACTGCGAAAAAGCTTATTTCTGAGAAATATTATTGATGCGGCGGCAGTGACTGTGAATATTATTACAGCGGGAAGGGTCATTTCAAGTCCTGTCGGTATGGCTGCTGCGGGAAATCCCGACGCTGTTTTGCTCAATGCAATAACAGGACGGCAGATAAGCCCTGCGATATAAAGCATTCCCGAGGATACAGGCGTTAAAAATGGAATAACACCTATCGCTGCGGCTATTAGCGATATCATCACCGAAACCGTGCAGAGCGGTGAAAGTATAAGGTTTGACAGGGGTGAAACAACGGATATCTCGTCAAAGCTCAGGGCTGCTATGGGGAATACCGCCGCAGATGCACATAGTGATGTTACGGCGGAGGACAGCAGTATACCTGCTTTTCTGTCCTTTTCTCCGTTTTCGGGAAGACTTTTCTCAATAGCTCTTATAACAGCAGGGGCTGCGACGGAGGTGCCAAACACTCCCGAAACCGACAGGAGAAAGGAGGTGTTGCGCACACAGAAGGGCGAAAGGGCTGTCAGCAGTATTATGGCAATGGCAAGGGACGTAAGAGGGTCGTTTCTTCGTCCTGCAAGGGCTGATGAATAGACTAAAAGTATCATTATTATGCTTCGCACCGCCGAAACGGTCATTCCCGAAACTGCCCCGAAAAGCAGCGTGCTTATACACACAGCCGCAAACTCTGCCCTATTTGAGCCTCTCCCTGCCTTAACTGCCGCTGCGGATATTCCCGCCGCTATGGACATATGCATTCCCGACACTGTGCAGACGTGCATTATGCCTGCTCTTCTCAGGGCATTTTCCGCCGCTGTGCCAATACTCCAGAAGCTGCTTCCGAAAAGCATTCCGATAAGCATTTCTCCGTGATCTCCGCCGACTGTTCTGCGTATAAGCTGTATTATTTTTGTACGAAAAGCGTTTATCATGTCATAAAAGCTGTTCCCATCGGCGTTCACAGCAGTTATCTCGGCGTCCGAAAGCTGCAGGAAAACTCCCCGTGAGCTGTAATAGGAAAGCTTATCAAAAAAGCCATTACTATCGGGAGCACGAAGGGTACCCTTAACGGTTATCTCGTCGCCCCTGACAAGAGCCGACTCCGAATAGGAATACAGCGCTGCCTTGACTGTCTTTTTCTCGTTAAGATTTATCTTAACAATATACTCTGCCCCTCCCACGGAGAAATACCTCGCCTCGGTCACTTGGCAGCTTCCCGAAAAAGCAGCCCCGTCATATTTTTGCACGGGAAGTCTTGCGGCAATGTCAAAAATGCTGTATAAAAGAATGCCCCCGGAGCAGCATATTGCAAAGACTGCCGCTCTGAACAGCCTGCTCTTTTTATCGGGTCTGATAAGCACCATTATCCCGATCCCTGCTGTCAAAAGGGTAATTCCTGCTGCCAGGGACAGCTTCAGCACAAAAAATGACCCGAAAAGCAGCCCTGCAAGATATGAAAAACCTGCAAAAGCTGTTTTCCGAGTCATTATAACACTCCGTTCAAAAGATATTTGCCGTATCAGTATTTGCTGTTAACATTCTCAAAATCATCGTCAAGATATATATGCTCCGGCTTTTCTCTTGACACTGCTCCACGATTTGTGAAATCTATGGGCACAAAATCCTCGTCGCTATCACTGCTGTATGCCTTTGGCTCCGGCTCAAATGCATTGCTTTCAACAGGCTCGGACTCATATACGCTGTATGCTTCGGGAGCATTATATGTATACTCCTCGGCGGGATCGTTATCCTGCTCCTCGGAGAAGCTATCCTCCTCTGCATAAAGCTTTTCATCATCATCTGAAATATCAAACTTGAACTGGGAGATCATTCTCTTAAGAGTGCCCGAAAGTCCCGAAAGCTCTTCGGAGGCTGCTGCGGATTCCTCGGCAGTTGCGGTATTGCTCTGAACAACGGAGGAGATCTGCTCTACGCCCAAGGTTACGCTTCTGATCTCCTCTGCCTGTCTTTCGGAGGCGTCGGATATCTTTGTTACCTCGGTAATTATCTTATCGGAGTCAATAACGATGGTTTCAAGCACCTTTGCGGTCTGCTTGGCGATCTCGGAGCCTTTCTGAACGTTTTCCACGGAACCTTCGATAAGAGAGGTCGTCTGCTTTGCAGCCTCTGCGCTCTTGGCAGCAAGGTTTCTGACTTCATCGGCAACTACCGCAAAACCCTTGCCCGCTGCACCTGCTCTTGCAGCTTCAACTGCAGCGTTCAGTGCAAGGATATTAGTCTGGAATGCGATATCGTCAATGACCTTGATGATCTTAGATATCTCTGCGGAGCTTTTGTTGATATCCTCCATGGAGGAAAGCATCTTGTCCATTTCGGCGCTGCACTCGGATATGAGTGAGCCTGTATTTCTAACGATAAATGTTGTATTCTTAGCAGCGGCAGCCGTATCGTTGACCTGCCTTGAAATATCCTCGATCTGAGAATTGAGGCTTTCAATGGAGGCAGCCTGCTCCGTTGCACCCTGGGACAAGGTCTGAGCGCCGTTTGCGACCTGCTCGGAGCCGTTTGTCACCTGACCCGATGCAGCGTCGATATCCTTGAAGGTTTCACGGAGAGAAGCGGCTATCTCGTTATACTTTGCCGCAAGGCTTCCGAATTTTCCTCCCCATGTTTCCGGGAGAGAATAGCCGAGATTACCCCGGGCAAGCTCGTCAAGTCCTGCTATAATTTCATCTAATGTCATGCTTAGGTTATCGGCGGCAACATTGGACTTATTGTTAATATTTCCTATAGCGTCCTTTTCAATGTCGGGGGTCTTGTTAAAATCGAATTGTCCAAGAGAAATGGCTTCGATCTTTACATCAATATCCTCAAGCTTTTTATCAAGCTTTCCTCCCATAACAAAGGATAAGCCCACCTCGACAATAATTCCCACAACTGCTGTAATTATTGCGGGGACCTTGCCTATTCCCGACGTAATCAGAACTGCAGTAATAAAAATCGCTGCACTGAGTGAATATGTCATCAGCATACGGCCCTTTACAGTTTGAAAGAAAGAATACTTCTTCATATCAATAGATCCTTTCGGGTAAAATTCAAATTTACCGGTGTGCCAATAAAAACAAAGCCCGCAAAAAATTTTTCAGGCATAGGTTTTAGCATACCATACACATATTATATCACATCTGCCAAATAATTGCAATACCTATTTTCATCAAAAAACAATAAAAACAGACTTTTTTTCTGATTCATTCAGTTTATACTGCACAAATTCTTCAAAGCCACTTATTGACAAAAGAGAAATGTTATATTATAATTGTCATAATAGTATTGGAGGGCTTGGCATGACATCACGGGAACGAAAAAAAATCCTTGAGCTTGAGCGGGATATAAAAAAAATGCAGAAGGATCACGAAAAGACCTTCGAGGAATTCAACCGCAAAAAAAGCCTGCCTGCTAGAATTGCAGACAGACTTAAATTCTTTTTCGGCAAAAAGCCCCGATAATATCAGAAATCCAGTGTTACCGTAAAGGGGCCGTCATTTATGAGCGACACCTTCATATCGGCTCCGAATATTCCCTTTTCCGTATGTACATAGCTTCCCAGGCATTCACAGAAATGATCGTACAGGGGCATTGCAAGCTCGGGTCGGGCTGCATTAACAAAGCTCGGACGATTTCCGTGGGAGCAGTCTGCATAGAGAGTAAACTGTGATATGCAGAGTATCTCTCCGCCGATATCCCCCAGAGAAAGGTTTATCTTGTCATTTTCGTCGGAAAATATCCTCATGGCTGCGATCTTTTTCGCCGCCTTTTCACATAGGTCTTTCGTATCCGTATGGGTAAATCCCACCAGGATAAGAAGGCCTTTTTTTATTTCACCGACGATTTTTCCCTCCACCTCAACACTTGCCTGTGATACACGCTGAACTGTTACTTTCATGTCCCGAAGCTTTCCTTTCAAATTATTTCTTCTTGAAACAGCTGTAAATCAGATAGCCAAGTCCTGCAATGAGCAGAACCGCCACGCAAACTGTCACAGGGATATATCCCAGCATTTCTTCCGTTAAAAAATCCATATTATTCCTTTACGAGCACCTTTACTATCTCGCCCACAAATGCCTTGTGCATCGAGCCGCCGTCGCTGTAAAAATGCTGCAGACCGCTGTCAAGCTTTGAAAGCTCCATATCCTGAGCATAGACCTTGCGGCATATGAAAATAAGCTCTGCCTGCTCAAAGGCTGTTGTGCCGTCAATAAACATGGGAGTAAGTCCCGTTTCGGCAGCCTTGTCGCAGTCCCTGCCCGAATGTGAGCCGCAGAAGCCCAGAGCCTCACGGTATCCCTCACCGAAAAAGCTTGCGGTGAAAAGATCATTTTTCTCTACAAAGCCGAATGTGTGTCTGCTTGGACGAATAACCGTTTCAAACACGCTTTTGCCCCATATGAAGCCCATGAAGCCCCATGAAGCCGTCATAGTGTTGTAGCCCTTTTCATCGCCCGCAGTTACAAGGAACCACTCCTTGCCGATCTTGTCAAAGGGATTGAAGGTAAGCTCCGATACGGGTATCTCTCTGAATGACATAATGATTACCTCCTGATAAATAAATATAATAATTCTTGCCGATCAGATTATCTCTCCTCCGCCCAGGACCTCGCTGCCGCTGTAAAAAACGCACGCCTGACCCGGTGCAGGGGCACGTACGGGAGAAGAAAATTCCGCCCGCATTATCCCCTTTTCCTCGGGGAATATCACCGCTTCCTGTTCCTTGGCGGTGTATCGTGTTTTCGCCGTTACCTTAACGGGAGATGTGAGAGGCTCTCCCGAAATAAGATTTACATTTCTGAGGAAAAGCTCCGTTTTCATAAGCTCCTGAGCTTCCCCGAGAGTAACTGTATTATTCCCGGCGTCCTTCCCCGTTACGAAAACGGGCTTACCGAAGGTTACTCCAAGCCCTCTGCGCTGTCCTATGGTGTAGTTTATCACTCCGGAATGTGTGCCTATCTTTTCTCCCGAGGTGCTGACAAAATCTCCCTTTTCGGGCTTATAGCCCGTATATCTCTCAATAAAGGAGGCATAGTCACCGTCGGGCACAAAGCAAATATCCTGACTGTCGGGCTTATGGGAATTAACAAGTCCGTATTTCTCAGCAAGACTGCGTATTTCCTGCTTGCTCATGCCGAAAAGCGGAAACAGCGTATGGGCAAGCTGATACTGTGTAAGAGAATACAGCACATAGGTCTGGTCCTTGCTCATATCCGAGGAACGCATAAGACGGTATTTCCCCGACGCTTCGTCATATTCTCTGCGGGCATAATGACCCGTGGCGATGTAATCAAAATCAAGAAGCTCCGCCCTTCTCAGCATAAGGTCAAATTTAATGTGCCTGTTGCATTCTATGCAGGGATTGGGCGTTTCGCCCCGTATATAGCTTTCGGCAAAGGGCTTCATCACAAGCCTGCCGAAATCATCGGTCATATTAAGTGTGATGTGGTCTATGCCTATTTTACGGCAGACGCTCTTTGCGTCCTCCACATCACTGAGAGAGCAGCAGCCCCCCTCGGCAAAGCCCTCCCCGAGAACGGAGTTATCATACATTCTGAGAGTGCAGCCGCATACCTCATAGCCCTGTTCTTTAAGCAGAAGGGCTGCTGCCGAGCTGTCCACTCCTCCGCTCATGCCTACAAGCACCCGTTTTTTTGCTGACATTTTTATCCTCCGTTATTTTGTAATAAATCTGCGTACACACAGCCCGTAAAGCATCGTACCGAAGCATATTGCGGGAAGCGGGGTAAGAAGTATCTTTGAAAATACCGTTAATATGCCCCAGCCTGCAAAGAGCCTTGTGAAAAAATACATCAGATGCAAAGCGGTTACGGGCGCTCCGAACTGTATAAGGCTTATCCTGAACATGGTCCTGTTTTCCTTTAGCATAACGTATGTAACACAGTTGAAGATTATGCAGAAGAGCCCGAAAAATGCAGCCAGTGTCAAAAGGGAGCTGTATGAATAGATATTTGCGTTCCCAAGCACCGATGCAGAATAGCTCAGAAACAGCTCAAATCCCACATAATACACCGCATTTATCAGGATCACGGGGAGAATATCACGAAGATAAAAGAACAGCCCTCCTTTTTTGAATGCCTTTATGGGGACATCGGAAAAAACCATAACGCTGCTTTCCGTTACGTCCTTTTTTACCGATACCTCAAAGGCACTGCCGTCCTCATGGGTTTTTATGTATTTTACGCTTACAGAGCCGTCTTCCTCAAACTGTTCTCCCTGCTTTTCGTAATCTTTCAGCCTTTTGTCAAGATATTTAACAGCCTCGTTATAGCGTTCCGTCCGTGCAAAGCCGCATATCTTATATCCGTAAACAGCCATTTCATGCCGCTCCTTTCATTATTCAGAGATTTCCGATAAGCTCACGGAAGCTCTCCGCTCTGATATGGGTGCAGTCTGTAAGCTTTTCGTAATCCCCGAAATATCCGCTGTTAACTCCCACTGTGAAAAAACCGTTTTCATAGGCTGTTTTTGCCGCATGGGGAGAGTCCTCAATAACGGCTGTTTCACAAGGCTTTGTTCCGAACCTTTCGGCACACATATGGAAAATATCGGGAGAATCCTTTCCCGAGCCTGCTTCGTCGGAGGTTATCAGAAATTCAAGCATATCATATATGCCGTTGTTTTTAAGCACTCCCTCTGCCAGCTCACGGCTGTTGGAGGTGGCGGCACACATCTTTATCCCACGCTGCCTGCAGTTTTCCATAAACTCCCTTGCATAGGGCATGAGCTTGATCTCACGGAAATATTTCTCACGCACGATATCGGTTATCTCGGCAGCTATTTCATCGGGGCTTTCCTCAAGCCCGCAGGTACGGATAAGGTAATCAACTGCCGAAAGAAAATGCATTGATTTTAAAGCCAGGGATATCTCCTCGGTGTATATTTTCCCACGTCTTTCGAGGAGTATCCTGTCGGAATCCGCCCAGACCCCCATGCTGTCGGCAAGGGTGCCGTCGATATCAAATATCACCGCTTTAATCTTTTCCATAGGCTCAGTCCTCAACGGAAAAGATAAGATCACGGCTTACGAGCCTTACGCCGATATCCGTTTCCATGGGAAGCAGCGCCATGGCTATAAAAAGCTCCCCGCCGTTTTCATTATCTCTCAGTGTGGCATATTCGCCCTCTATTTTTATGACCGTATAGTGCTTTTCTTCCATCTGAAATACTCCTTCCGGATAGATTTTTTAAAGAGTTCCCATAGCATACTGCATGAGCAGACTCACCGCTGTGATAGCTACCCAGCAGCAGCCTCCGAGAACTATGGGCTTGCCGCCTGTTTTTATAAGCTTCACGATATCGGTATTAAGTCCGATAGCCGCCATTGCTGTTACAATAAAGAACTTGCTGAGAGTTTTAAGCCCTCCGAAAACCTTTCCCGCTGCTGCAAGGGCATCGGCATTTCCCGCAAAAACGGAGGTAATTACCGTGGTGATAACGGAAGCCGCAATAAACCATATTATGAACACGGGAAATATCTTTTTGAAGGAAAAGCCCGACTTGACCTCTGCTCCCTCGGCCTTTGCCTTTTCCTTTTTCATGCGGATAAGCGCCAGGACAAGTGTTATGGGAATGATAGCAAGAGTTCTTGTCAGCTTAACGATAGTAGCATATTCAAGCACAGAACCGTTTGTGCCGTAGAGGGTATCCCATGTGGAGGCTGCGGCGGTTACGGAGGAGGTATCGTTTATCGCTGTGCCCGCAAAAAGCCCGAAGCCGTCATTTGAAAGCCCGATAGCTCCGCCGAGAGTAGGAAAAATTATCGCTGCAAGGACATTAAAGAGGAAAATTACGGATATGGACTGTGCTATCTCGTCATCATCGGCATCAATTACGGGAGCAGCAGCCGCAACCGCCGAGCCTCCGCAGATTGAGGAGCCGACGCCGATAAGTGTTGCGGTCTTTGAAGGTATCTTCATAAGCTTCTGCAGAACAAAGGCAATTATCAGGGAAACGGATATGGTGGAGATAATAACGGGCAGCGAAGCCGCTCCCACCTTTCCCACTGTGGAAAGATTAAGTCCGAATCCCAGAAGTATCACGGCATACTGGAGTATCTTCTTTGAAACAAAGGCAATGCCCTTTGCGGTCTTGGTTCTGTCCTTAACAAAAATTGCTATGACCATTCCCGCAATTATAGCTATTACTGGTGCGCCGATAACCTCAAGCCCCTTGAAAAGCTTAACGATCACCCATGCGGGCACAGATATTGCAAGGCACATTAGAATGCCCGGTATTTTTTCCTTGACCTTTTCCATATGTATTACCCCAAAAGCTTGTTATATATCATCGGTTAACCGATATTTGCTGACATTTTTTGACATTTACTGCGACACCTGCGTTACCGAGCCTCAAAATGTTATTATTTTCGCTATCTATCCAACGAGTTGGCATCGGCGGCACGCTTGATCATTTTAACTGTTTACTGCAATACTTCCGTTACCGAGCCTCAAAATGTTATTATTTTCGCTATCTATCCAACGAGTTGGCATCGGCGGCACGCTTGACCATTTTAACTATTTACTGCAATACTTCCGTTACCGAGCCGCAAAATGTTATTATTTTTGCTTCG
Organism: uncultured Ruminococcus sp.; assembly: GCA_945835085.1. Lineage (GTDB taxonomy): Bacteria > Bacillota > Clostridia > Oscillospirales > Ruminococcaceae > Huintestinicola. The sequence continues at coordinate 9,365 of CAMAIG010000032.1, forward strand.
GCACCAACGAGTTGGCATCGGCGACCCGCCGACGGTATTCGGTGGGGCTCATTCCCGTGATTTTCCTGAACGCACGGGAAAAATAAAGGCTGTCCTCATAGCCTGCCGAGCGTGCTGCTGCGTTAATGGAGATATCCGTTGC
>CAMAIG010000033.1 GCA_945835085.1 uncultured Ruminococcus sp.
TCAAAGCTTTTGCGGCGATTTCTTCTCCATAATTCTAATGGTGTTTAGTATAAAAGATAAAACGCAAATGGCTGTCATAGGTCATTTGCGTTTTTCTTTACAGTATCTCAAAATGATTTTTCCTGCACCTGATAAGCCCGTCCCTCTGCATCTTGCTCAATTCGTTTGAAAGCACCGACCGTTCAACATTGAGATAATCCGCAAGCTGCTGGCGGTCAAAAGGAATGTCAAACTCACGGCTGTGATCATGCACAGAAACCGTATTCAGATATGCCATTATCCGCCCCCGCACCTGCCTTGGAGCAGTATGAAAGCTCCTGCTTGAAAGGTGCAGATTTTTTCTTATGGTTATCATCAGAAGATTTGCAAGAAATCTTGCCCTGATGTTATCGTCGATACTGCCGACAGACTTCATATCAAGGAATACTATGGTGCAGTCCTCGTTTGCACAAACATCGACAAGCATAGGCTCGTTCGGCAGCAGAGCATAGCTTTCGGCAAAGAACTGTCCCTTGCTCACAAGACTCAGAATGGTACGGTTTCCCCACATATCGTTGCTTTCGATGGTCACGCTGCCCGATGTTACAAAGCACATTGTGCTGATCTTATCTCCCGAATGGAATATTAAATTGCCTTTCTTGAAATTTTTTTCCAGAGCATTCAGCGAAGTCAGCAGATCGTCAGTTTCCGCTTGGTCAAAGCCCTTGAACAGTATTGAAGAATATAAAATATCAGATCTCATATTTTCCTCCGAAATGTTGTAAATACAACATACTTTCTGTCCTGATTATACTATAATGGGTACATAAAGTCAAGGAGGTTTGATCTATGATAAGAAAAATTATAGAAATAGACGAAGAAAAATGCAACGGCTGCGGTCTGTGTGCCAAGGCTTGTCACGAGGGTGCTATTGCAATTGTTGATGGCAAGGCAAGGCTTATGCGTGACGATTTCTGCGACGGCTTGGGAGATTGTCTGCCTGTCTGCCCTATGGACGCTATCCGTTTCACCCGTCGTGAAGCAGCGGCTTATGACGAAAAGGCGGTGCAGAGGCATAAGCAGAAGAAATCGGCTTGCAGCGGTTTTAGCTGCCCGGGTTCTGCTTTGCAGAGCTTCACACCGAAGGAAGAAAATGATGATGTTCCTGTGCCGAGCTGTCTGAGGCAATTCCCCGTGCAGATAAAGCTTCTGCCGCCAAACGCTCCCTACTTTGACGGAGCCGATCTTCTCATTGCGGCGGACTGCACGGCTTATGCATACGGAAGCTTTCACCGGGATTTTATCAGGGGCAGGATAACGCTTATCGGCTGTCCAAAGCTTGATGATGTTGACTATGCCAATAAGCTTACGGAGATTTTCCGAAACAACGACATAAAGAGCATCACTCTTACAAGAATGACCGTGCCTTGCTGCGGTGGTATGGAGTCTGCCATCAAGCGAGCTATTGAAGCAAGCGGCAAGGAAATTCCCTTTGAAGCGGCAGTCATATCACCCGACGGAAGCATTATTGAAAAAAGAAAGTAACGGCGGTATCTATAAATGGAGCAGAAAATGTTTAGCTGTCAGTGTCAGTAAACAGCAGCCATGCAGGCTTGCCCTGAGGGATAACGGTTATCCGTATATCCTGCCGCACTATTTCGGAATAGCTGCGTTATAGCTATCGGCTTTGTCTATATGCCGGTTAAAGCTCGGTATGATAAATCGCCAAAAAACTTTTGCTGTTACAGATAAAGGAATTTCAATAAGCATTATTCGCAGGCAATATAGATATCCATGCTTTCGCCGTCGCTTTCAAAGCAGGGGATAATTCCGTCGCAAATATGCTTCAAGCCATTTATTTTCATACGGTGATATTTATCATAATGGCGGCAGTTGGCGGGGTAATAGCTGCGGATCTGTATTTCTGGGCACATTCCGAGCTGCCCTTTGCGTTTTTCATGAATGCGGTAAGCGTCGGAATAGCTATCCTTTTCTGTGCAACTCTGCTGTTTGTATTTCCCGTTCAGGCGGTATTTGAAAACCCCATAAAGGCAACCATAAGAACAGCCTTTCTTATGCTTTTAAAGCACTGGCCCACTACTATTGCACTGCTTGCGGGAGCGGGCGCTGTAGGATATGTCTGCTATCTCATTCCTGCTGCGGCGTATCTGTTTCTTATATTCGGAACGGGAGCCTTCGGAATGATATATTCACTGCAGTTCGTTAACATTTTCAAGCAGCATAACGAGGTCATTGCCGAGGATATGCGGGGCAAGGACTGGGATAAGAAAACCAAGGCTGAGCAGGCAGAGGAGAATGCTCCTCAGAGAAAACCAAGGAACAAGCCCAAGGGCAAGATCATTAAATAATATAAAAAAATTCCCGAAAAGATAGGTCTTTCCGGGAAATTTTTTTACTGTTTTCTGAGCTTAAAGGAGCCGATAAGATTTTTGAGCCTTGATGCCTGACCCGACAGCTGAAGTGAAGCAGCGGCGCTTTCTTCGGCAGTGGCAGTATTGCTCCGGACAACTGTGGAGATCTGTTCGATGCCGATGCTTACCTGTTTTATCATTTCCGACTGATGATCGCTGGCAGCGGCGATCTTTTCCATAAGCATTTCCATGTGCTGAGTGTGTTCCTTCACGCTGTTCATGGAATCGGCGGTATCCGATGCTATCTCTGTGCCGCTGTTTACCGCCATGGCAGCCTGCTCAATAAGGTGATTTGTATTGCTTGCCGCTTCCGCCGATTTGTTTGCAAGCATTCGCACCTCGTCGGCAACAACGGCAAAGCCCTTGCCCGCCTCTCCTGCTCTTGCGGCTTCCACCGCAGCGTTAAGAGCAAGAATATTTGTCTGAAAGGCAATGTCCTCAATAGTTGCAATGATATTTCCTATCTGACGGGAGGTTTCCTTGATGTTATTCATTGCCTTGTTATTTACAGACAAAAGGGAAGTATTTCTTTGCTGTTCGATTGTTATTTTAATACAACTTAAATTTCGGACTCTTATCCGGTGCGTGAGTGCTTAGCTTTCCCGTCACGGATAAAGTCAGTGACAGCCCTACGCTTCAGGTTATCAGAAATTTTCGGAGATCTGCTTGTTGAGAGCGTCTATCTCACTCTGAACAGCGCCGCTGATCTCGTCACGGGTAGTTGCCCAGTCCTTGCCGTTGTAGGAAGCGTCCTTGATAGGATTGTGTACCATATCGTAAATATCGGAGGAGGTGCCTGCATAGAAGTCGATAACAGGATTTTCGTTGGTAAGCTCCTTGGTCTTGTGCCACATTTCTATCATTTCGTCTGTCCAGCCGTAATCCTCTCTGTACTGCTTCTCAGCGATCTCCTGAGTGGTTTCGTCGCCGACAGCCATAAGCTTGCACTTCATAAATGCTGCTGCTCCCTCGGGATTGGGTGCGCTCTTGCAGAGTGCATATGCATCAACGCCGGAAGGCAGATAGTACTTGTCAGCATTGGGATCCTTAGGCATAGGAACGAACATTATCTCGCCCTCAGCGCCGAACTTTGTAAGGTCTGCTTCATAAAGTGCCCAGATGCCGCAGGGATAGAACAGAGTAGTGCCCTCGGCAATTCTCTGAGGCTGCTCTACCCAGTTGTACTCAGCCTTGGGAAGAGGAAGATTCATCTTGTTCATATCAAGCATGAAGTTTTCTGCACGTTCCATTTCGGGACTTAAAAGATTGCTTGTGATAACACCGTCCTGCATATCAATAACGGGCTTTCCTGTGGTGAGGAGAAGGTTTATCTCGAACCACCAGCCGTCAAAGCCGTACTTCTTGTTGTCGGGATCGGAGAATTCCATGCACATATCCTTGAAGGTATCCCATGTCCAGTTGCCTTCCTCAAGAAGCTGTGCAGGGTCAGTAAGACCGTTCTCATCAATGGTGCGCTTATTGTAGATGCAAACGCAGCCTGCATCGGTGGATACTACTGCAACATAGTGCTTGCCGCCAATAGTATGAGCATCGGAAAGCTTCTTTGCACCCACGCTCCAGAGGTCGCTGTCAAAATCAAGATAATCGTCGAAGGGTTCAAACATTCCTGCAATAGCCTTTCCGGGGAAGGTGTCAAGGTCAGCTGCAGGGAAAAGGTCGGGAGAGGTTCCGCCAAGGACCTGTGTGGAAAGATCACTGTAGCGTGTTTCATATGTAGTGGGGATATACTCAATCTTGCCGCCGTACTTTGTTTCAAAAAGCTCAAGCTCAACAGACTTTGGCTTGCCGTTTGCAGGATTTAAGTCCCAGAAGGAAAGCCACTTTACAGTGCCGTTTTCAAGGGTCTCATCTTCACCGATGTCCATTTCGGCAACTGCTGCCTTGTCGTCCTCGTCAAGCTCCTTTGCGGGAGTGGATTCTGTTGTCTGAGAGGTTGCTGCAGAATCTGCAGTGCTGTCATTGCTGCCGCCGCAGGCTGTCATGGAGCCCATGATCGCAAGTGCGGATACAAATGCTAAGGTCTTCTTCATATTCTTCATAAAAACATCTCCTTTTGTTTTTAAGCCGTGATTTACTGTACTTTAAATTTATCATATTTTTTCGTTGGCAAATATCAAATTTTTGCTTTTATTATCAGAAATTTGTTGCAATTTTCAGGATAATGTTATATAATGATATGGAAGGGGTGATAATATGTCACAGTCTGAAAAGGAGCTGACATACAAGGCGTTTCTGAACAGAGAATATGAGTTCAGGCATTCGCCTTTTGAAAAGGAATTTGCATTTTATGACTGCGTTAAAAATGGTGATACCGACGGTGTTGAACGGCTGATGACCCCCTTGGGCGGCAGCGGAGCGGGAATTCTTTCCCACGACCCTCTCAGAAATCTCAAATATCATTTTATTGTCACCATTGCTCTTATTACACGCTTCTGCGTTGAGGGCGGAATGGAGATGGAAACAGCCTACACCCTCAGCGATCTGTACATTCTGAAGGCTGACAAATGCACAAGCGAAAATGATATCCACAGGCTGCACAAGGAAGCCGTTCTTGAATTTACCCGTCAGATGAACAGGCTTGCTCACGGGAATGTGTATTCAAAGCCCGTTATAATGACAATGGACTATATCTATGATAATCTTCACTCGAAAATCTCCGAAACGGATATTGCGGAATTTGTTTCCCTCAGTCCTTCCTATATTTCCCGCCTTTTCAAAAAGGAGGTAGGCGTTACCATAAGCACATATATAGCTGTTAAGCGAATTGAAACGGCTCAGAATATGCTCAAATACTCGGATTATTCGCCGGTTGACATCGGGAATTATCTTGCATTCACATCTCACAGCCATTTTATAAGCGTTTTCAGGAAATATACGGGCATGACTCCCAATGAATTCCGCAAAAAATATTATCGTGACAATTGGGGAGATATCAGACATAATAGTGCAAAACAATGATATTTTAAGCAAAAGTATGATATAATTTCAGCGGTAAAAAGGGCATAATTTAGGTGTAATACTAATCTTTGTCTATAGGTTGATTAAAGATTAGTAAAAATAATCATATGGAAAGGGTCATCTGAATTATGAAAAGAAAAAATATACTTTATTATGCAGCTGCTCTCATATCCTGCACAGCCATATTCTGCTCCTGTGCATCACCCTCCGAAGCACCCGTTGTTTCGGAAACCGCAGCGGTCACCGAGGCTGAGGATATTTCCTCTGTCACCTTCAAAAACGGAGCTTCGGGACTTTTTGAATGTGCCGACGGCTGGTGCAACGGCAGTATGTTCAATGTGACCTGGAGAAAGGAAAACTGCACCTTTGAAAACGGCAGAATGCAGCTTATCATTGACAAGGACAAAAAGGACGGCAGCGTCCCCTATTCCGGCGGTGAGTACCGTTCAAAGGAATTTTTCGGCTACGGCAGGTATGAGGTAAGAATGAAAGCCATAAAGAATGACGGTGTGGTTTCATCATTCTTCACATACACAGGACCTTCCGACAATAATCCCTGGGACGAGATAGACATTGAGATCCTTGGCAAGGACACAACAAAGGTACAGTTCAATTATTTTACCGACAGCAAGGGAAATCACGAATATCTGTACGATCTGGGCTTTGACGCATCGGAGGATTTTCACGATTATGCCTTTGAGTGGCATAAGGACAAGATAGTCTGGTTTGTGGACGGAGCCGAGGTCTATACGGCAGAGGAAAACATTCCCGTAACTCCCGGCAAGATAATGATGAACGCATGGTGCGGCATTGGTGTTGACGGCTGGCTCAATGCCTTCGATGACAGCAAAATGCCCCTGACTGCCGAGTATGAAGCTATTTCGTTTACTCCCTTTGATGAATGATCAGCGTGATTAGCAATGATTATTATGATTTTTTCGAAAAAATGTGCCGTTCTCCTATTATCGGAGAGCGGCAATTTTTATATATACTAAAAAACTCTGATGCCGACTCGAAAATCGGGTCGGCATCAGAGGCAATTTTTCAATTAAGTGAGGAAAATGAAGAGTTACTTTTTACGGGAAGCAGCCATTGCAAATGCAGCGGTGCCCATTACAGCGATCATGACAGCGGCAGGAGCATTGCCTGTTACAGGGCTGTCAGCATGACCGTCGGAAACGGGAGCGGGTTCCTCGGAAGCCAGCTCGAGAACTGCATTGTTGTCGATAGTGAAGGTTTCAAGAGTGATGCCGTGACCCATAAGAGCCATGCCTGCAGTTTTCAGATGCTCAACACTGTCGCCTGTTATGGAGAACTGAGCTTCGGTGCCCTCAACATCGAGAGAATAGGAATCTCCGCTTTCGGAAAGTGCCATTCCCTTGCCGCATACGATATCCTGAATGAAGGGCCAGCCCGCATCATTTATCATAGGCTTGATTACCCAGTAGGAGTGGTCTGCTTTTTCTGCAAGAGAAGGATCTGCGGTGTAAGTGATCTTGATCACAGAATCTGCTGTAAGCTCTTCAAACTCAGAAGCAGGAATTGTGGTATTGATGCTCCAGCCTGTTTTGAAGTTCTTATTGACATCATAAGCAAATGCGGATACTGCTACAGCAGAAAGTAAAGTGCAGGCAGCTGTAATGGCTGCAGCTATTTTTTTAAGCTTCATACTTGATCTGTCCTTTCGGTAATAATTAGCGTTGCTGTTGTTTATAAGCTTATTATACCCGCATAACAGCAATATGAATATCAGATTTTTGACAATCATATAAAATATTTGCATAAAATTTTGATATTATCACACATTCCTTTATTACATTTTTGCAAAGAAATACGGCGTATATCCTGCTTAATTGGCAGGATATACGCCGCTGTTTTTAAAGGGAACAAAACTCTGTGACTTAAAGCCTGAATGAAGAAATAAGGTTTTCAAGCATACCTGCCTGTCCGGAAAGCTCTTCCGATGCAGCAGCACTTTCCTCGGCAGTGGCGGAGGTGGACTGAACAATACCGGAGATCTTGGAAATATCCTTATGTATCATTACAACCATGTCCTCCTGCTTGGAGCCGGATTCGATAATGTTATCGGTAATGACCTTCAATTCGTTTGTATATTCGGCTAACTTTTTCAGAGCATCTGCAGTCTGGGCAGTTATTCCCGAACCGTTGTTTACAGCCTCGACCGAGCGTTCGATGAGAACGGTGGTCTCATTTACAGCTTCGGCGGATTTAGCTGCAAGGTTTCTTACCTCGTCTGCAACGACCGCAAAGCCCTTTCCTGCTGCTCCCGCTCTTGCAGCCTCAACAGCCGCATTGAGGGCAAGGATATTTGTCTGGAAAGCGATATCCTCGATGGTTTTGATGATATTGCCGATCTTGCTTGAGGAGGTGCTGATGTTATTCATTGCATCGGTAAGGCTGTTCATCTTTTCGTTTACATTCTCAAGATAATCGGAGGTGTATCCCATAAGCTTATGTGCCTCGGCGCAATTTTCCGAATTTGCCTTGACCTGATTTTCAATGATCTCAAGATTTTTTGCAAGCTCATCAATGGAAACCGTCTGCTCCATAGTGCCCTCGGACAATGTCTGGGCACCCGATGCGACCTGCTCCGAGCCGGAATTAACCTGCTCGGCTGCCGTGTGGATACTTGTAAGCACAGCTGCCAGCTTATTCTTTATTGTATCAAGGTTTTCCGAAACCTTCCTGAAATCGCCCAGATAGAAAGCCTTGTTCATTTCCGTGTCAACAGCAAAGTTTTCCTCCGACATTTCCCCGAGAATGCGTCCTATGTCGTAAGTGACATTTTTAAGGGAAATACACATATTCTGTACAGCGGTAGCCATGCTGCCGATCTCATCTTTTCTTGTGGCAAAACGGTCAACTGTATTTGCCGAGTCAAGCTGAAGATTACTGAGCTTAACAACGGAATCCTCGATATCAATAAGAGGAGCAATGAGCTTTCTTACGGAAAAATATGCAATTGCAGAAAGCAGGAACAGGCATATAACGAAGGATAATACCATTGTCTTTCTGAAGCTCATCAGGGAACTAAGCACTTCGGCTGAAGTGTCCGAAATAATAAATACCCAGTTCTGATCCTCCATGTACTTATATGCGGAAAGATATTTCACGCCGTCTGCCTTATATTCAAGGGAGCCGTTTGTTTCGCCGCTGTTTTCCTTGACCTGAGCAAGTATTTCCGATACAAAAGCTTCCTCCGCTTTTGTACCAAGCATTTCCTCATCGGGGTGGAAAAGATATTCGCCCGTATCAACATTAATAAGATAGTATTTCGCTCCGGGGAGGTCATTGATGGGAAGCGAGTTCAGCTTTTCATTAAGACCGTTTGTGAATAGTCCCATACCGCCAAGACCGATGACCTTGTCATCATGATCCCGTACAACGCCATAAATGGAGATTATCTGCTTTCCGCTGGCAGGAGAAATGATTATTCCCGCATTATAGATGCCCTCGGGTGATGAATTCAGCTCATTATGGAGCTGCTCACGGGCTGTTTCATCGGGACGTGTGACCTTTCCGATAACAGCGGGATTGGTGTGTGTTATCATTTTCGTTTCCCATGTGCTGGCATATATTCCCTCAAGGTTCTGAATACCCTTGCTGTATTCTTCGGTGTATTTTTGTGCAGCGGAAACATATTCGGGATTTTCGGGGTCGCTGACAATATTCTTTATCTGATCGGTATTAAGGTAATTGGTAA
>CAMAIG010000034.1 GCA_945835085.1 uncultured Ruminococcus sp.
AGGAGCACCCTATCCTTAATGATGATATCGACAGCTTTAATGCAGAGCTTCTGAAGTTTGCAAACAACAGAGGCGTGTATTATGTTGATCTGAACTCCGCTCTCAAGGGTGAGGACGGGAAATTCCCTGCCGAAAATGCCGAATCCGACGGCATTCATTTCAAGAAGGCGACCTATGATATTATGCTTGAATTTTTGCTGACCCATGTTCATCAGGGCAGCTGACAATATGCGTATCAACATGAGTATTACGCAAATCTGAACAAGAGGAAGATAGTATGAAGAAAATTCTTTGCGCAGTGTGTGCAGCTATTCTTGCAGCAGGGCTTTCGGGCTGCGGTGCGGACAGCAGTGCGGCTGAGAAAAATAAGCCTGCTGAAACGAAAGCTGACTCAGTATCTTCAGCCGATGCCGCCGATACGGATGTGACCGAGGAAACAGCTGCTTCCGATACATCCGAGGAAGAAATTTCAAAGAAGGCTGTATGCGCCGACATTACAGCGTCAATACTTGAAAGTATAGAATTTCCCTCCATGGCTGAGGTAACGGCTGAGCGTGCGGAGATCTATATTGATTTCGCAATACCTGAGGGCTGCGATTTTTCAATGTATATATGCGGTTCGGGCGGCTTTGCAGACGAGGTCTGCGTTATAAGCGGCGATTTTGACTCAGATGCTTTTGAGGCTGCAGTGGAGAAAAGAATTACTTCCAGAAAAAGGGACTTTGAAGGATATAATCCCGATGAGTTCGACAAGCTGGAGGATTATTATTATGAATATACGGACGGTTTTGCCATTTATACCGTAACTGCCGACAATGACACAAGTGCCCGAATTTTTGAGGAAATGGTGAAATAAATGTTCATTTGATGAAATATTTACAAAAAGCTATTTACAAATCCTGTGATTTATAGTAAAATATATAAAAGCCATTATGTTTTGGAAAGGAAGTATGATCCATGGCCGATACGATAAAATATAAGCGTGTGCTTCTGAAGCTCAGCGGTGAAGCCCTGGCAGGCAGCAAATCCTCCGGTCTTGATTACAGTGTTATAACCCCCATCTGCAAGAGCATTAAGAAATGTGCAGATGCAGGCGTCCAGATCGGTATTGTTGTTGGCGGAGGTAATTTCTGGAGAGGACGTTCAAGCGGTGCAATGGACCGTACAAGAGCAGACCATATCGGAATGCTTGCTACTACAATGAATTCCCTTGCAGTAGCCGATGTTCTTGAGTCCTTGGGACTTGACGTCCGTGTTCAGACCGCTATCTCAATGCCTCAGGTCGCCGAGCCATACATAAGAAACAAGGCGATGCGTCACTTTGAAAAGGGCAGAGTTGTTATCTTCGGCTGCGGAACGGGAAATCCCTTCTTCTCCACCGATACCGCTTCAACTCTCCGTGCCGCCGAGATAGAGGCTGATATCGTATTAAAGGCTACCATGGTTGACGGAGTTTACGATAAGGACCCCAACAAGTATGACGATGCGGTGAAGTTTGACCGCCTTACTTTCAATGATATACTTGTGAAAAATCTTGCCGTTATGGACAGTACAGCTGCTTCAATGTGTAAGGACAATAATCTCCCTATCATCGTATTCGACCTCAACCGTCCCGATAATATCTATGATGCCTGCATGGGCAAGCCTGTAGGTACTCTTGTAGTTCCCGAGTAATTAAAAGCATTGTAAAAATATATTTTGAAAGGAAAATCTATTATGAACGAACAGATCAAAACAGCTCAGGAGAAAATGAACAAGTGCATCGCAGCTTTTGAAAGAGAGCTTTCTACTATCAGAGCAGGCAGAGCAAATCCCGCTATCCTCGATAAGGTAATGGTTGACTATTACGGAACTCCCACCGCTATCAACGCAATGGCTGCCATCAGCGTTTCCGAGGCAAGAGTTCTCGTTATCCAGCCCTGGGATGTTTCCTCCCTCAAGAATATCGAAAAGGCTATCATTGCTTCCGATATAGGCATCACTCCCACAAACGACGGAAAGGCACTCCGCCTTACCTTCCCCCAGCCTACTGAGGAGCGCCGCAAGGAGCTTGTTAAGCAGGTAAAGGCAACAGGCGAGGAAGCAAAGGTCACTATCAGAAATGCAAGACGTGACGCTATGGATAAGTTCAAGGCAATGAAGAAGAATTCCGAGATCACAGAGGACGATGTAAAGAGCCTTGAAAAGGATCTGCAGAAGGTTACCGATAAGGCAATTGCCGATATCGACGCAGCTTCCGCAGCAAAGGAAAAGGAGATCATGACTGTCTGATCTGAAAAAATCAGCTTAGCCGGAGGATCATCGCAATGGCAGGATCGGATAATAATACTGCTCCCTGTGTTCCCGTTCATCTTGGAATAATAATGGATGGAAACGGCAGATGGGCAAAAAAACGGGGATTACCCCGCAGCATGGGTCATAAAGCAGGTGCGGAGGCATTAAGATGCATTACGGACTGCTGCCGAAGATGGGGAGTAAGGTATCTTACCTATTACGCCTTTTCCACCGAAAACTGGAAGCGCCCAAAGGAAGAGATCGACGCTCTTATGAAGCTTTTTGATGAATATCTTGACGAAGCCTTTACTTTAGAAAAGGAGCAGACAAGGATTATCTTTCTGGGCGACAAGGCTCCCTTTCCCGAAAAGCTCCGTGCAAAGATGGAAAAGCTCGAAAAGACCAGTGAAAAATATGATTCCATGACCGTTATGCTTGCCATGAATTACGGCGGCAGGGACGATATAATTCATGCAGCAAAAAGGCTTGCCGAATATGCAGCCGAGGGTGATATCACTCCCTCGGATATTGATGAAAAAATGCTGTCGGGGCAGCTTTATACAAAGGGAGCGCCCGATGCGGACCTTATTATCCGCACAAGCGGCGAGCAGCGGCTGTCGAATTTCCTTTTGTGGCAGGCAGCATACGCTGAATTTTATTTCACCGATGTGCTGTGGCCCGATTTCAATGAGAAAGAGCTGAAAAAGGCTTTTGAAGAATATGCTAAAAGAAACCGACGCTTCGGGGGTGTGTGATTGAAAACAAGAATGATTACAGCTGTGATAGGTATTGCTGTGGGCATAAGCGTGCTTGTGTTCCATAATACGCTGTTATATCCGCTGTTTGTTGCACTTATCTCTGCCCTCAGTGTTCATGAGATACTTACGGTATGCGGCTGCGGGTCGAAGAAATTCCCTGTTCATTACGGAATGTGCCTGCTTTTCGCAACGGTGATACCGATACTATCATGGTTCCCTCAGGTCGGAGATATATGGCGCTATTTCGCTGCGTCTGTTATCGTTTTCTGTATGTTTGCGGGATATGTTTTCGATCACAAGAAGCTTCCCTTTGACAAGCTTGCTGCGATGGTTACTGTGACCTGCCTTATTACACTGTCTGTAAACTGCCTTATCTCACTTGTGCATATGGACGATGTACACGGCATATGCTATGTAGTGCTGGCGCTTATGGCAGCATGGATCCCCGATGCAGGAGCTTATTTTGTGGGAACTGCATTCGGAAAGCACAAGCTTTGTCCCGATATCTCTCCCAAGAAAACTATCGAGGGAGCTGTGGGAGGACTTGCGGTAACTGCTGTGGTTTTTGCAGCTTTCGGCATTTGCTATCAGCAGATAATGCACAGGATGGGTATAGATTTCAATGTGAACTATGCAGCCCTTGTCATTATCATGGTGATCGCTACACCAATAAGCATGATAGGCGATCTTTCGGCTTCCCTTCTCAAGCGTGAATACGGGATAAAGGATTTCGGAAAGCTCCTTCCCGGTCACGGAGGAATTGTAGACCGATTTGACAGCGTATATTTTGTTCTGCCCTATATCATGCTTGTATTCCGTGCGTTCAGAATATTTTATTGATAAAGGTGCTGCTCTGAGCCATTATATCCGGGACAGAGCGGCACTTGATTTTTGCTGATAAGATTTGGAAGATGATAAAAATGAAGAAGATCAATCTGCTTGGAGCGGGAGGCTCTATCGGCACTCAGACTGTTGAGGTATGCAGACTCCATGGCATTGGCATACATTCGGCGGCAGTAAAAAGCAGCTATAAAAAGCTTGCAGATATCGCAAGAGAATTTTGCACCCCAAGGGTCTGCATTTATGACGAAAAATACTATAAGCCTCTTAAAGAAGAGCTTGCCGATACCGATACCGAGATACTTGTCGGCATGGAGGGGCTTTGCGAGCTTGCATCGGATAATGATGCGGATATCACCGTGAATTCCGTTGTGGGCATGGTCGGTCTGATGCCGACCATATCAGCCCTTGAAAACGGCATGAACGTTGCCCTTGCAAATAAGGAGACACTTGTTGCGGGGGGAGAGATCGTTATGAAGCTTGCAGGGGAAAGGGGACTTGATATCCTTCCCATCGACAGCGAGCACAGCGCTGTATTTCAGTGCCTTATGGGTGTGAAGGGCGATGTAAGAAGGCAGCTCAAGGGTATTATCCTCACAGCTTCGGGAGGACCGTTTTACGGGAAAAAATTTGAGGAGCTGGAGAATGTCACCATAGATCAGGCGCTTTGTCACCCTAACTGGTCAATGGGCAGGAAGATCACCATTGACAGCGCAACTCTTATGAATAAAGGGCTGGAGCTTATGGAAGCCTGTCATCTTTTCAATGTGTCTGCTGACGAGGTTGAGATAGTTGTCCACAGGCAGAGCGTTCTCCATTCGGCGGTGGTGCTTTCGGATAATGCGGTCATCGGTCAGATGGGCGTTCCCGATATGAAGATACCCATTCAGCTGGCGCTTACATATCCTGAGCGTGTAAAATCCCTTTCGGCACCTCTTTCGCTTACGGATTACGGCTGCCTTACATTTGAAAAGCCCGACTATGAAGCTTTCCCGTGCCTTGGAGCCGCTGTGAGGGCTGCAAAGGCAGGAATGACTGCGGGCAGCATCGTTAACGGTGCAAATGAACGGGCAGTGGAGCTTTTTCTTGATGGAAGGATCGGGTTTAACGACATCGGCAGGGGAGTCAGCGGAGCGCTTGAAAGCATTGCGCTTAAACCCGTGACCGATATAGAAACGGTGCTTGAAGCTGACAGAGCTGCAAGAGAATATATTGACGATCTGTTCTTATCTTGAAATGAGCAGTATGATCGGAGGAAACAATGGGTAAGATCTTATCTTTGATATGTGCAGTGCTGATTTTCTGCATTATCGTTATTATACACGAATTCGGACACTATATCGTAGCAAGAAAATGCGGGATAGATGTTTCGGAATTTGCCATAGGAATGGGACCTGTGATCTACAAAAAGCAGGGTAAAAATACCCTTTTTACATTAAGGCTCCTTCCTCTGGGAGGCTTCTGCTCCATGGGCGAGGATCAGGAGGCTGTGGATGAAAACAGCTTCCGCAACAAATCCGTATGGAAGCGAATGGCAGTTATCGTTGCGGGTGCGGTGATGAATCTCATTCTGGGATTTATCATATCGGTCATTCTCCTGCTCATAAGCGGCAAATATGTTTCAAACGTCATAGCCGAGGTAACGGAAGGCTCGGGCTGTGCCCAAGCGGGACTTTCCGTTGATGACGAGGTCATTTCCGTAAACGGGCTTCATGTTTTCACAGCTAACGACATTATCTATCAGCTCCGCAACGACGAGGACGGAGTGCTTGATTTTGTTGTAAAGCGAAACGGCGAAAGGATAGCTATTAACGGCGTAAAGTTTGACCTTGTTATCGACGAGGCAACAGGGGAAAGAGTTTTGAATTACGATTTCAAGGTCTATGCAATGAAGCTTACTCCATCTCAGCTCCTTCCGAGAGCTGCAAGAAAATTCTGCTATTATTCAAGACTTGTGGTAATGTCCCTTGCAGATCTTATCTCGGGAAAATACGGCATCAACAATCTACAGGGACCCGTCGGCATTGTTACGGTAATAACCGAAAGCGCTGCCGAGGTTGGATTTGACATAGAATATCTTCTGGATATAGGAATGCTTATCACAGTAAATGTTGGTATATTTAATCTCCTTCCTCTCCCTGCCCTTGACGGCGGCAGGCTCGTATTCCTCATTATCGAAGCAATACGGAGGAAGGCGCTGAAGGCGGAAACCGAGGGAATGGTGCATTTTATCGGATTTGCGCTGCTGATGCTGCTGATGATAGCGGTGACCTTCAATGATGTAAAAAATATTTTTGTATGATGGTGCTGATATGAGAAAAATACACAGCGTTAAGGTCGGAGAGCTTGCTCTTGACGGAAAAAGGATATATATTCAGTCCATGCTGAACGTTCCTTCCCATGATATCGAAGGAAATGTCAGGCAGGCTAAGGAGCTTCAGAAGGCAGGCTGCGAGATAGTCAGAGTTTCCGTGCCCGATATGAAGGCTGTGAAGCTCATTGACGCTATAAAAAGCGAGATATCTGTCCCCCTTGTGGCAGATATCCATTTTGACTATAAGATCGCTCTGGAATGTGCTGCGGCAGGGGTTGACAAAATTCGCATAAACCCCGGAAATATCGGCGGCATTGACCGTGTTAAGGCTGTTGCAGATGCCTGTGCCGCAGGAAATATCCCCATAAGGATAGGCGTTAATTCAGGCTCTCTTGAAAAGGAGATTCTTGCAAAATACGGCAGTCCATGCGCCGAGGCACTGGTTGAAAGTGCCCTGGGTCATGCAGCGCTTCTTGAAGACTGCGGTTTTAACGATATTGTTATCTCCATAAAATCCTCCGACGTAAAAACTATGATAGACGCATATCGGCTTGCCGCAGAAAAAACGGTTTATCCCCTTCATCTGGGCGTTACCGAAGCGGGCACCGAAAGAATGGGTATAATAAAATCCGCCGTGGGCATAGGCTCACTCCTTTGCGACGGCATTGGGGAAACCATCAGAGTATCACTTACAGACGACCCCGTAAAGGAAGTGCAGGCGGCAAAGGATATCCTCAAAGCCATCGGAAAGGGCAGCGGCGTAAGGCTAGTTTCATGCCCTACCTGCGGGCGTACAAGGATAGACCTTGTGGGACTTGCAAAAAAGGTCGAGGAAGCGGTCAAGGACATTCCAGCCGACATTACCGTTGCGGTAATGGGCTGTGCGGTAAACGGTCCCGGGGAAGCAAGGGAAGCCGATATCGGCATTGCGGGGGGCGACGGCTGTGCTGTAATATTCCGGAAGGGCGAGCTTCTCCGAAAGGTCAGCGAAAATGACATTCTTCCCGAGCTTATGGCTGAGATAAATAAGATAGTAAAAGATTGATATATATTGATATATACAGATGCATAGAAAGGAATGACGTCAGAAATTGCTTATCAAAGAGCTTTTTTCCGAATATACGGATAAAATACCAAATCCTGTGGGCAAAGGCGAGCTGCTGAAGATAATGCGCAGCGCCGACGGAAGAAATATGTATCTTGTTGCAAAGTTCGGAGCCTTGCAGCGCTTTGAAAATCTTGACGAATTTGAAAGAGCGGCGGCAAAGGCAGTGGGACTTGACTGCCTGCGGGTAAAATGCAGATATACTCCCGATATGCTTGATGCGAAATACACGGGAGAAGCAGTTCAGAGATTAAAGCAGGATATGGCTGTGATAAACGGTCATATGAACGGCGCTTTTTATTATATTGAGGACAATATCATACATATAGAGCTTAAACGGGGCGGTGCGGAGCTTCTCAGCCGTGCAGGCTTTGAAGCGGCATTGTCAAAGCTCATGAGCGAGGAATTTTCCTTAAAGCTGGGCGTTAAGCTTATCGAAAAAAAGACAGCGGAGGATAACTATGAGGAGCAGATGAAAGCGGCATATGATTCTTCTCTCCCCATACCCGACCCCGATGCGCCCGTCATTCCCGTAGCTGCACCGAGAGATGAACCCATAGTTTCTATTGACTTCAAGTCCGTGCCGATCATGAGCGATGGTGCCGAGATCATCAAGGGCAAGAAGATATATGCCGACAGCGTAATTAACATAGGCGATATAAATGAGCCTCAGTCGGGCATAGTGATATGGGGAGATGTTTTTGATTATTCCGAAAAGGAGATCAAGAATAAAAAGGGCGAGGAAAAGCGCATCACCACCGTGAGCCTTACGGATTACACGGGATCTATTTCCATAAAGGATTTTGCCGACAAGGACAGCGAAAATATCCTTTCAAGGCTGAAAAAGGGCGTAACTGCCGTTATCAGAGGCAAGGTGGATTTTGACAACTTTGACAATGAGTTCGTTCTCCGTGCAAATGATATCATGCTCGTCAAAAAGAAGGAAAGAACGGATACCTGCGAGGAAAAGCGTGTAGAGCTGCATCTGCATACCAATATGTCGACAATGGACGCAATCACCCCTGCGGAAAAGCTTATCAAGAGGGCGTATTCATGGGGACACAAAGCCATTGCCATCACCGACCACGGCGGAGTTCAGGCATTTCCCGAGGCTGTTGCAGCCTGTGACGATATCAGAAAAAGCGGCGGAGATTTCAAGATAATCTACGGCTGCGAGGCATACTCGGTGGACGATATCATCGAAGCGGTAAAGGTTTATAAGGACGTACCCATAAAGGGCGAGCTTATCGTTTTTGACCTTGAAACAACGGGATTTTCCGCAACGGGCGACAGGATAATCGAGTACGGTGCGGTAAGACTCAGGGACCTTGAGATGTGCGACACCTTCTCAAGCTATGCAAACCCCGAAAGACCCATTCCCGAGAGAATAACAAAGCTTACGGGCATTACGGGCACCATGACTGAAAATGCTCCTTCCGAAAGGGAAGCACTTGAAAAATTCATAGAATACTGCGGAGAAAATCCCGTGCTGATTGCCCATAATGCGGGCTTTGATACATCATTTATCAGAGCGGAATGTTTAAGGCAGGGGATAGATTTCAAATTCTCCGTTATCGACACCGTTCCCATGTGCAGAAGTATGCTTCCCGAGCTTAAAAAGCATAAGCTAAATGTGGTTGCAAAGCATCTGGGGCTGGGTGAGTTTGACCATCATCGTGCCTTTGAAGACGCAAAGATGCTGGGAATGATATTTGTTAAGCTTGCTG
>CAMAIG010000035.1 GCA_945835085.1 uncultured Ruminococcus sp.
TTTTAGATATACTACACAAAGACGCTTTTGAAAGGAAAATTGAACTATGAAAAAACTTTTGTTAGGAAATGCAGCATTCGCAAGAGGTCTGTATGAAGGCGGATGCAGATTTGTTTCCAGCTATCCCGGAACTCCCTCAACAGAGATCACCGAGGAAGCGGCAAAGTACAATGAAATATATGCAGAGTGGGCACCCAACGAAAAGGTTGCTATGGAAGCTGCTCTCGGTGCGTCAATAGCAGGTGCGAGAGCCTTCTGCGGAATGAAGCACGTTGGTCTGAACGTTGCTGCCGATCCCCTTTATACAGCTGCATATACAGGCGTAAACGGCGGACTTGTTATAGCAGTTGCCGACGACCCGGGAATGCATTCCTCTCAGAACGAGCAGGATTCCCGTCATCACGCCATTGCCTCAAAGGTTCCCATGCTGGAGCCTTCCGATTCTCAGGAGTGCAGGGACTATGTTATGGAGGCATTCGATATCTCCGAGAAGTTTGATACACCCGTTATCGTAAGAATGTCCACAAGGATAGCTCATTCCCAGAGCGTTGTTGACTGCGGCGACAGGCAGGAAAAGGAGCTCCTTGAATATACCAAGGCTCCTCAGAAATATGTTATGATGCCCGCATATGCAAGGGGCAGACACGTTTTCGTGGAGGAGCGTACCTTAAAGCTTACGGAATTTGCCGAAACCTCTCCCCTTAATAAGGTCGAGATAAACGAGGGCACAAAGAAGGGCATAATCACAAGCGGAGCAGCTTTCCAGTACGCAAAGGAAGCCCTTGGTGACAGCGTTTCATATCTGAAGCTCGGAATGGTCAACCCCATGCCCGTAAAGCTTATCCGTGACTTTGCCGCAAAATTTGACGAGGTAATTGTTATCGAGGAGCTTGACGACGTTATCGAAGCTCACTGCAAAAAGCAGGGCGTAAATGTTAAGGGCAAGGAAATTTTTGGATACATAGGCGAGCTTTCCCAGACTATTATCGCAGAAAAGCTCCTGGGCAAAAAGAATGAGATGATATCTCTTGATGCGGATATCCCCGTAAGACCTCCCGTAATGTGTGCAGGCTGTCCTCACAGAGGTGTGTTCTATGCACTGTCAAAGAACAAGATAACCGTTTCGGGCGATATCGGCTGCTACACTCTCGGAGCAGTTGCACCCCTTAATTCAATGGACACCACCATCTGCATGGGTGCGTCCATATCCGCTCTCCACGGCTTCAATAAGGTAAGAGGTGCCGAGGCTGAGAAGCGTTCTGTTGCGGTAATAGGCGACTCTACCTTCATGCATTCGGGCATGACGGGACTTGTTAACATCGCATATAATGCCACAAATTCCACAGTTATCATTCTCGACAATTCCATCACGGGAATGACAGGCCATCAGCAGAACCCCACCACAGGCATGAATCTTAAGGGCGACCCTGCTGCTGCGGTCAATCTTGAAGAGCTTTGCAAAGCCATCGGAATAAAGAGAGTCAGAGTAGTTGACCCCTACAACATCAAGGAAACCGAGTCAGCTATCCTTGAGGAGCTTGAAGCAGACGCTCCCTCCGTAATAATCTCCAGAAGGCCCTGCGCTCTTCTCAAATACGTCAAGCACAATGCTCCCCTTAAAACCGATGCCGACAAGTGCAGGGGCTGCAAAATGTGCCTGAAGCTGGGCTGCCCCGCTATTTCCATGAAGGACGGCAAGGCTGTTATCGACCATACTCAGTGCGTAGGCTGCGGCATCTGCGAGGAGCTTTGCAAATTTGACGCTATCACAAAGTAAGCTATGAACGAGAGCAATAATCAAGCTCCCGAAGCTGCCGAGGAAAACACAGCCCTCACGGTGATAAAAGCAATATTGGGAGCAATGCTCGGCTCGGTGCCCTCAATGTTCCTGTGGCTCGTTATCGGCAAGGTGGGATATCTTGCGGTCATCAGCGGTTTCTTCATGATAATGGGCGAGCTTATCGCCTGTGACCGCTTCACAAAAAACAGCCGTCAGATGAATTTTGCCACTGCGGTCGTGATATGCTCCGCTGTAATGGCTGTGAATACCTATCTGTGCAGCAGGTTCGTATGGGCATGGCAGCTAAGCGGCATACTTTGGGAAAACGGCATCAGCATTTCGGTATTTGAATGCTTTGCCGACCTGGGTGAGCTCAATCTTGATCTCGGTCTTGACACCGATTTCGGGATATTTCTTATAAATAGCTATGCTTTTGCCGTTCTCGGTGCTTTCATAGGCTGCAAAAAGCTTCGGGACTCACGTTTGGCGGCAGATATCCGATAATAAATGCAGGTACAATTATATTTTTGTTTAAGGAGAATCATTTTCTATGGAAACAAGATCAATTATGATAGTAGGAGTCGGCGGACAAGGCTCGCTCCTTGCATCAAGACTTCTCGGAAACGTTATCCTTGCAAAGGGATATGACGTTAAGGTTTCGGAGGTCCACGGAATGTCCCAGAGAGGCGGTTCCGTTGTTACATATGTAAAATACGGCGATAAGGTCAATTCCCCCGTTATCGAAAAGGGCGAGGCAGACGTGATAATCTCCTTCGAGCAGCTTGAAGCCGCAAGATGGGTGCCCTTTCTCAAAAAGGGCGGAAAGATAATCACTTCTGTTCAGAAGCTTGATCCTATGCCCGTTATCACAGGTGCGGCAGCATATCCCGAGGATCTTATCGGAAAGATGCGTGAAAAGGGAATAGACGTTACAGCTGTAAACGCTCTTGAGCTTGCGGAGGAAGCAGGAAACGCAAAGGCTTCAAACGTTGTGCTCATGGGTGTTGTGGCTCAGAAAACAGATTTCGGCGAGGAGGTTTGGCAGGCAGCACTTGAACAGTGCGTTCCTCCCAAGTTCCTTGAACTTAACAAAAAGGCGTTTGAACTCGGCAAAAAAGCCGCGGAATAAATCAAGGTGTTTTCGGATAACTTCCGGAAACCTCAATAATACAGGAGGCAATCCCAATGGAAAATTATTGGAACAAGGAAATTGAATGTATGTCCCGTGAGGACATGAAAAAGCTCCAGGACGAAAGACTTGTGGCTCAGGTAAAGCATGTCTGGGACAACGTTCCCTATTATCGCAAGAAAATGGAGGAGAAGGGTGTAACACCCGATGATATCAAGTCTACAGACGATCTTTACAAGCTTCCCTTCCTCTCCAAGGCAGACCTTCGTGATGCATATCCCTACGGACTGCTTGCAAAGCCCCTTTCCGAATGCGTGCGTATCCAGTCCACCAGCGGAACAACGGGAAGAAGAGTAGTTGCATTCTATACCCAGCATGATATTGATCTCTGGGAGGACTGCTGTGCAAGAGCTATCACCGCTGCAGGCGGAACAAAGGACGACGTTTGCCAGGTTTGCTACGGCTACGGTCTTTTCACAGGCGGCCCCGGACTCAACGGCGGTTCCCATAAGGTTGGCTGCCTTACTCTCCCCATGTCCTCGGGAAACACCGAAAGACAGATTCAGTTCATGATGGATCTTAAATCCACTATTCTCTGCTGCACACCCTCCTACGCTGCATACATAGGCGAGGCATTAAAGGAAATGGGCTATAAGCCCGAGGACAACTGCCTTAAAGCAGGTATCTTCGGTGCAGAGCCATGGACAGAGGAAATGAGAAGAGAAATAGAAAAATCTCTCGGAATAAAGGCATATGATATCTACGGTCTTACCGAAACCAGCGGCCCGGGCGTAGCCTTTGAATGCTCCGAGCAGACAGGTATGCACATCAACGAGGACAACTTCATTGCAGAGATAATTGACCCCGACACAGGTGAGGTCCTTCCCGAAGGCTCAAAGGGCGAGCTTGTATTCACAAGCATCACAAAGGAAGCCTTCCCTCTTCTCAGATACAGAACAAGAGATATCTGCGTTCTTTCCAGAAAGAAATGCTCCTGCGGCAGAACTCTCATAAAGATGGCTAAGCCTATGGGCAGAAGCGACGATATGCTCATCATCAGAGGCGTAAACGTATTCCCATCTCAGATCGAAACCGTGCTCATCGCTCAGGGCTATCCCCCCAACTATCAGATCGAGATCGACAGAGTAAAGAACACCGACACCTTCGACATTTATGTTGAAATGACCGACGAAATGCTCTCCGATACCGTTAAGGACATTCAGACCAAGGAAGCCGAGCTTGTGGGAGCTATCAAGACTATCCTCGGTATCAATCCCAAGGTGCATCTCGTTTCCCCCAAGACCATTGCACGAAGCGAGGGCAAGGCAGTAAGAGTAATCGACAAGAGAAAGCTTGTATAATAGCTTCAGACAATAAGGAGGTAATGTTATGAACATCAGGCAGTTATCGGTATTTATTGAAAACAAAACAGGAAAGCTTTCCGCAGTTCTGGGTCTTCTTGGTGAAAACAAGATAGATATCCGTGCAATGAATATTGCCGATACCAGGGATTTCGGAATTTTAAGGCTTATAGTTAACGATACCGACAAGGCAGCCGAGGTACTGAAGGCAGGCGGTTACGCTTCAACATCCTCAAATGTGATAGCACTTGACGTAGATGACACCCCAGGCGGACTTGCAGGCGCACTCAGCGTTCTTGACGGAAACGGGATAAGCGTTGAATATATGTATGCGTCCCTGTCCTCCGCAGGTTCTTCCGCTCACATTATCATCAGAGTCGATGACAATGAAAAGGCTTCGGCAGCACTTTCCGCAAAGGGCTACAAGCTGCTGAGCGACGAGGATATCCGCAATATCTGATACACCCCCATAAAAAATCAAGAGCCTGTGCAGGAAGCACAGGCTCAGCTTATGTAATAATCATCATAATTATCCGTCATCATCTGCACGCCGAAACCGAAACGATAACGCCCTTCTCCGTGCCCGTAATTTCGGCACGCAGAGGCATTTCCTCAAAAACCGAAAGGGCCTTGCTGTCCGTAACTATCTTAGGTAAAAATCCCTTCTCATGGCTGCCGTTGTTTTCTATGAAAATGCGGCAGCTTTTTCCGTCAATATCGGTACCCTCCAGCATATATCTGGCGGAAAGGAAAACAGAGCCGTCCCCCATGATATTTTGGGTGTCGGTCCCCGTACCGATGACCTTGCCGCTGAAATATTTTCCCGAGGCTTCTCCCGAAAAAAATATCATGCAGATATCACGGGTGCTGCCCCTCACCGACTGGGAGCCGTTAATGGTTACATCTATCTCAAAAAGCTTTTCCATATCATTCCTCAAAAATAAGTGAAATAAACGTGTTGTCCGCATATTCCATTATCTTTGACAGCATTTCTTTCCTCTGCTCCGTGCTGAGTGCCTTTCCCGAGCTTAGCTCTGCACCGCTCCCCGCAGACAGATGAAAACCGTCATGACGGTGTGTGCCGTAAAAAATGCAGGAAAGCTCGTCTGCCGTTACAATAAGGCAGCTGTCTTTTATGATAACTCTCATGATTTTTTTCTGATTATCGAATGGGGCGGAAAATCCTCTCCGCAGGTATTCGGCATGGAGAATTTCATTGCAGCGTGGCAGGTGTTTTCCACACTTTCGCCGTCAGCATTCCTTATCTCCGAAACCGTGTATTTAACGGGCTTTCGTCCCGGCGCAAGAATTTCCAACTCGTCGCCAATGCAGAATTTATTGCGCTGCTCGGCAAATATCCTGCCATTTTCGCAGCTGTCCACAACGGCACATACATCGTATGAACGTATATAGCCGTTATCCGCATAATACTGCCTGCAGTCGGAAGGGTGACCGAAGAAAAAGCCTGTGCAGTAATCCCTGTGGCTCACCTTGAACACTTCCTCACGGACATAGTCGGGGAGCTTGTAATTATCGGGGTCGGACTTGAAAATATCCACCGCCTGACGATATGCATTTGTGATGACGGAAACATAATAGGCGGATTTTGCACGGCCCTCTATCTTGAAGCTGTTCACTCCTGCCTTGGCAAGCTTGTCGATATGATCTATCATGCACATATCCATGGAATTGAGGATATATGTTCCCTTTTCGTCCTCAAAAACGGGGAAGAACTGTCCCTCCCGCTTTTCCTCCATAAGATGATAGCCCCATCTGCATGGCTGGGCGCACTGCCCCCGATTAGCGTCACGGTTCACAAGATATGACGAAAGCAGGCATCTGCCCGAAAATGAAACGCACATGGCACCGTGAACAAAGGTTTCTATCTCAAGGTCGGAAGGGGTTTTCGCCCTTATCTCGGCAACCTCATCAAGGCTCAGCTCACGGGCAAGCACCACACGCTTTGCTCCCATGCTGTAAAGCTCATTGGCAGTAACATAGTTTACAATGCCCGTCTGTGTGGACATATGGATCTCCAGATCGGGAGTAAATTTCTTTATCAGGGACATAAGCCCCAGATCTGCGGTTATAGCCGCATCTACACCTGCATCAAAGGCTGTTCTGATAAACCCTTCAAAATAGGGTATCTCGTCGTTTCGGGGAAGGGTATTGCAGGTCAGATGCACCTTCACGCCCTTGTCATGGCATTTTCTGACTGCATTGAGCATTGCGTCTTCATCGAAATTTTTCGGGCCTGCACGCATTCCGAAGGCTGTTCCGCCAAGATATACTGCGTCTGCACCGAAATCAAGAGCGGCGTCCAGACGTTCCATATCTCCTGCAGGTGCAAGCACCTCTAATTTATCGTAATTCATGTTTTTTATCCTTTTTCAAAAGCTGTGATAATGCTCTTATCAAGGAGCAAAGG
Organism: uncultured Ruminococcus sp.; assembly: GCA_945835085.1. Classification (GTDB taxonomy): domain Bacteria; phylum Bacillota; class Clostridia; order Oscillospirales; family Ruminococcaceae; genus Huintestinicola. Next base: position 6,699 of record CAMAIG010000035.1, read on the forward strand.
CAGGAGCCGATAAGCCCCACTCCCGTGCCCCAGGTGTAAGCTATAATTCTCCCGGGATCCCTTGACCCCAGCATCTCGGCAAACAGCATCAGAAATGCCGTAAGCCCGACAATAAGCAGTATCACCGAAAGTCTGCGAAGAAATGACATAGCCGCTCCTTATCATTCCGCCGCAACAAGATGTGCAGCAATAAGGTTTGCTTCATGCTCCTCCAAGGTTTCGGCATAGAAAAATTCACCTGTTTCAAGGTCGGAGCAGAAGAAGAAATAATCGGTTTCTCTCGGGTAAAGCACCGCTTCAATGGCTTCGATACCGGGATTGCAGATAGGTCCGGGAGGAAGTCCTCCGCCCTTGTATGTATCGTAAGCGTCACAGATGGACTGAGAATATACCTCCATATTCGGAGCAATTACCTCTTCCGCATAGTTGGTCGTGGGGTCTGACTGTAAAAGCGGGAAGGTATCGGGATTATTGAGCCTGTTGAGGAAAACGGAGGCAACCATTTTCATATCCGAGGAATAAGCCGCTTCCGCCTGAACGATAGAAGCAAGGGTCATTACCTCCTCCAGGGTCATATCAATGTCATTCATTCGTCCGTAATGGTTGGGAGTGACCTTGTTCTCATAGTTCTTGAATACCTTCTTGACCACATTCTTGGGGTCCTCTTCAAGATAGAACTGATATGTATCGGGGAAGAAATAGCCTTCCATCTTATAGAATTTCTTAGCGCTTGCCTTAACCTGCTTTTCAAAATCAAAGCCGAAGGTGGTGGAATTAAAGGTCCTGATAAAATCCGATGCACTGCATACTCCCGCTTCTTCAAGCTTTGCGGCAGCGTCTATTAGCCTTATACCCTCGGGGAAGGTTATCTCAACAAATTCTCTGGGGTTAATGGCTTCCTCCTGCAGTGCTTCAATTACATCGCCGTAGGTCATGTTGGGCTTGAGCTTATGAACGCCTGCGATATATGTACCGTCAGCGCCCTTGACCTTGGAAACTACTCTGAAAAGAGTGGGGTTTGTGATTATTCCCTCCTCGGTAAGAAGGTTTGCTATGGCTTCTGTGCCCGAGTCGTTTGGTATCTCAACGGAAAACTCCGTATCAGAGCGGTCAAGTCCGAGTATCTCCTTGGCAACGGTTATGACTGCAACAGCTCCCAGAACGGAAACGGATATTACAAGTGTGACCATTATGAGAGCGAATATGAGCCTGCCGTGAGTTTTTTTCCTGCGCTTCTTGCGCTTTAGCTCCTCACGTCTTCGTGCCCGTTCCTCTTCCTCCTCGTCAAACTCGTCGTTCTCTTCATCGTCCTCGCTGTATTCGCCCTCCTCTTGCTCCTCGTCTTTCTCCTCATCATTTTCATATATGACTATCTCGCCCTCGGTGCTGTCCTGAGGCTTGGCATAATGGGCAGGAGTATATCCGTCATCAGCTTCATGAGATTCGTCATCGGGGACATTTTCCTCGCTGACGATATCTGCATCTGCTTCGGAAATTTTCTCTTCGGGAGCATTTTCCTCCGCATTTTCTGCGGTCACATTTTCGGGAGCAGTGTCAAGCTCTTTTTCGTCCATGTATTATCTTCCTTTCCTGGTATTTTCCGGGAGAGCGGTTTTTCTTATATATTTCTCTGTCACAAGCATATCGGCGCCGATATCAAATCTGCCGTGAACAAGCCTGTTTGCGGTGCATGAGCAATAGCATATGCCCATTTTATAAAGCCCCCTGTGTGCAGACAGGAACCTGTCATAATAGCCCTTGCCATAGCCCAGCCTGTAGCCCTCCATATCGAAGGCAAGCCCCGGGATAATGCAAAGCGCCCTTTCAAAATCATATGCAATCGTGCATTTATCGGGGTCAGGCTCCAGAACTCCGAAGCTGCCTCTTTCAAGCTCATCCCTGCTGTTTATGAAATAAAAGTCCATATCACGGGTGCCGCTTATGCATCTCGGAACAGCCACCCTCTTGTTATCGAGGAGCGCACGGTCAATAAGCATCAGAGTATCAACCTCAATTTCCGTGGAAACATAAGCAAGAACGGTGTCAGCGCTTTTGTATGCCGACGTTGAAATTATCTTTTCAAAAATTCTTTTGTCCTTATCCCTTTTCACATCGGGGGGCATGGTGCTGCGAAGGGTTTTGCACTGTGCCCTGAGGTTTTTCTTGTATTCCCGGATATCTCCGCCGAAATCGTCAATGGATGGGATAGTCATCTTTTCCATATGATATTTTTTGCAAGCTCCTCTGCTGTTTTTTCGTCAAAGTCAAGCGCAGAACGCACCATTTCGCTTTCG